>CAXFCF010000224.1:0-2642 GCA_964000875.1 uncultured Candidatus Poseidoniales archaeon | reverse complement strand
ATTCATCGAGTCATAGGCCGAAGCGCTCAGAGTGATGGGGTCGTCCTCATCGACATGCCAAGACTGAGGCGCTGGCTCATCGTTGCCCTCGTGGCCACCAGTAAACTCCATCGAAACGGCTGATGGAGCTATGTTAGTGACATCCAAAGTGTAGGTGGAAGTAATCTGCGTACCATCGTCGTCGGTACTGAGGAGGGTCATCACAAACGAACCCTCTTCCATTGGAGTCACTGTACATCGCATTGTAATCGGACCCTCCTCACACTCGTACGGAGCACCATCTGAACGGCTGGGTGGTTGCCACAGGAATGTCAATGGAGCATCTGGATCCAGAGTATCCAAATCACCACTGTCGAGTGAATCGAACATCACACTCTCTTCGGACGGTGAAGATGCGACCTCAGCACTCACATTGGCATATGGGTCGCGGTTCAGAATCTCAATCTCAACTGAAGTGAAGTCCTGGTCGTTCTCCTCATCGGTGATGGTCAACTCAACCGTGAAGGTACCATCGTCCGGCCATTCGACCGGCAGCAGGCAATCAGGTTCCTCAAAGGTGTCCATGTCGCCCTCCTCCACTTCAACCTCGAAGGTGCAATGTAGCGTTCCACCATCAGCATCGACGCTACCAGTAGCGTCCAGCGTGTAGTTGACCAAAGTGTGCATCGAAGACACCGATACCAAGTCAACAACCGGTAATCTACCAATGAAGACATCAAAGGTATCCATGTCGTTGCTCTGGTTGACATCTTGCGTCATCGCCCCACTTGGGTCTACTTCGAAACCAAAGGTCTTGGTTCCTGATTCGAAGTTAGCAGGAACCACCCATGAGAACTGGAGAATCTGCTCGCCTACCGGAGGAAGTGGGTTGACCACCTCTGATTGTATGGTTCCATCGGGTGCAGACATCTCGAGTGTTGTGGCCGGACCACCGTTGGTCCCCTTGTTCTCCACGGGCACAGTGAAAGTCAACTCGTCACCGGGTATGGCGTTGAATCCGTAGAGAGGGTTGAGAGTCATCGAATCTCCTCCGCGTTCGCGAACGACAGATATCCCACCGGGTCGTGGTCTGTAGTCGAGGTCGACCAACTCGTCATCAAGGGTGAGTGTGTCAGTTCCCACGGTCTCCGTAATCGGATCGTAGGCGACAATTCCATGGCTGGCGTAGTCGTGGTTAGAGGGGGAATTATCCAGCGGGTCACTGGTGTCGAGAAGAGTGTAGGCGGTGCCATTGGAAGCCGTGGTCAACTCAATCCAGACATCATCATACTCATACCGCAATACGAAGGTCTCGCCACCAACTGGCGTTCCTGTGTCATCAGTGACATTGACCCAAACCCCGAGATCCATGTTCAATGCCCAAGTCGGATACTCCAGATCAACATCGTACACCTTGGTGATAGCGGCCGGCTCGAAGTCCTTCAGCAGAAGGTCGACATAGATTCCAAGTGGATCCACATAGTGTCTCCAAGCATCGCCCTTAGCAGCAGGACACCACCAGCGGAAGGAGGAGACGGTACCGTTCTCGTCGAATGCAGTCACATTGTAGGAGTCCCCACAGCCAGGGTACTCGACACTCGGATCACCTACGCTGACAACCGCGTGACTGGTCTCACCCGTCAGAGTCTCGTCTTCTGGGATGGTGAAGAAGTTCGAACTACCCTCCCAGTTGTTCACATCGAGGTAGTCGTTTGTCCACTGCTCACCGACACGTAACGGGAAGTCGTATTCTTCCTTGGGCTCGTAGAAGGTGTCGTAGACATCAACCTGGGCAACATCGATGTAAGAGGTAGCGGATATCCAGAATTTGACATGCATAGACACGGTGTTCTTCATCGTGGCAAGGTCACCGGCTCGAACTATGTCCTCGGCCTCGTAGTCGATGGTAATGGTTCCAAGGGTTCCCGAGAGAGTGATGTTCTCACCGATGAACTGACCCTCTGACTTGATTTCGTATGCAACCGAGCTGTGATTGTCCCCATCCCTTGTTGTGACATCGTCGACCCACATCTCCAATTCACCGGTTAGGGCTTCTGCATCGGTCTCGACACCGGACGAGCTGATCATCTCGGCGACATCGAAGAATGCGTCATAGGTCCAAGTGTCACCTACTCTGAGTACCGGGGAGTCGACATCTCCGGTGGAAACCTTGGCGGTAACCTTGGTTGAGTCAGATGACTTCGGAAGCGCTTCCTCAAACTCGGTGCCGCCAAATGATACACTCCATGAACAAGCGACCAACATCAAGCAGAGCAGCGTCGCCAGCCGAATCGAAGAATGCGGGGTCAGACCTCTATCCATGCTTCGGCAAGGAATAGTCGATTCATCAACGATGCGCTTTGAGCCGTAGGCTCAAAGATCGAAGTCGTATGTATCCACATAGCCCGGTGGGGCTGCGTTTGGAGGGTTGTCCTTCAGCCACTGTTCACCATACCACTCCCACTGCTCCATTGTCCAGCCATCAGGCAGTCCAGTAGCCGGGACTGGCGGTGCAAGAGGGGGCATCTCAGCCACAGGAGCTGGTTGCTCACCGAGCAACGCTGGTGGAGATTGCTCAACTGGCTCCGGCACTGAAGACGTCATTAGCCCAGGCTCAGACGCCACAGCCGCCTCAGTAGTTGCAGGAGCTGCAGCCGCCTCTC
>CAXFCF010000223.1:0-2654 GCA_964000875.1 uncultured Candidatus Poseidoniales archaeon | reverse complement strand
TCCGACCATCCAAGAACTCCGATACCTTTGCACCCGCCATCTTCTCAGTTAGGCGGGAGAACTTGAGCATCTGGTTGGGGGTAGGTGTCGATCGACGTTTTTCTTGAGCAACCGAATGAAGTCTCTTGAAGTGAACCGTGAATCCATTCCATACTGAAGGTGCTGGCCTATCACCGAGTTCGACAGAATCGAGTCTCTCCTCCATGTCGGCAGTAAATTCAGCCGAGAACAAAAACGCCACTTCTGATTCTTCACCCTCTGAGTACATTGGAGCGACTGAGAGCCAGCAAGTTCTGCCATCTTCGGTGGGTAACAGAGAGCCCCCTTCATCAATGACATACTTTCTCTCCAGTAACTTGGATATGGTTGTGGCGTAGGTCGAAGGCCTACCTATGCCTCTCTCCTTCATTTCAGCTACCAAAGTGTGTTGACGATAACGGCGTGGTGGCTTCGTCTCATCCTCAATGAGAGTGGGGTTATCCTCTCCCTCGTCGAGAGCGATTGTATCTCCGGCATCAATAGGGAATGAAGGAGGTTCAGTGCTTGGAGATGACCTCTCTTGTCCCTCAAAAGCTGCCTCCCAGCCTGCATGTGTCCGCCATGAGAAGGTACCTGTGTAGGTCTTCGAGAATCCGTCCGCGGTGGCAACTATGGATCTTCTCTGATATTTCGACTCATTCATCTGGCTAGCTGCGAATCTCGCCCAAATCAACTTGTAAAGTTGCAAACCATCTTTCCCTGCACCCTCTGGCGCCAAGACTTCCGGCCTAGTAGGCCTAATCGCTTCGTGGGCATCTTGGGAGCTATCATCCTGCTTACCCAAAACCCCCTTGCCAAGATGGTCTTCACCCCAACGATCAGAAATGTGAGACCTGATTGTTTCCCTTGCACCAGAACTGGTTCGAGTCGAATCGGTTCGGATGTAGGTGATGTGCCCGGCATTGTATAGCTCACTAGCAACACGCATTGTCTTAGCCGGAGTCCAGTTAGACCAACGACCACCGGCAGCTTGTAGAAGAGAATCAGTAGTGAATGGGGGGCTAGCCCTACGAGAGTAGGTTGAAGGATTGTTTTCAGCAATTTTCAGTGAACCAGATTTCAACAGTGCTTCGTATGCCTCTTTGGCTAAGTCGGAATCGTTAGTCCTAGATGAGTCGAACTTGCCATCGTTGTCCTTCCAAGCGTCTTCATCATCACTCTCGTGGAAGCGAGCGCTGAATGTTACTCCTCCTGCCTGCGCCTTGACCGAGAAGTATGGTGTGGGAATGAATGCCTCTCTCTCCAACTCCTTGTCAACCACGAATCCAAGTGTCGGCGTCTGAACTCTACCCATGGAGCGAAGACGCCACGAGCGAGCAAATTTGGAAGTTCTGAATCCTACAAGTCTATCCATGAAGCGGCGAACCTTAGCAGCATCAACCAAGTTCATATCAACCTCTGAGGAATTAGCTATCGAGGTCTCAATGGCAGCCTTGGTTATCTCATGGAACACGATTCTACGACAAGGGGCGATGTCCTCCAATATAATCGCCAAGCGCCAAGCGATGAATTCACCCTCTCGGTCAGGGTCAGTAGCAATCAGGATTTCATTGACATCCGCGTCCTTCGCGGCCTTTCGAATGGCATTGATTGTTCTCTGTGCATTGTCTGTCCAATCCCATGGAGGTTCAGGAAGGGTTTCTTCTGTACATGCCCACATCGCCTTCCTGGCATGTTCGTGTGATCCTGATGGAAGATCTTGTACATGGCCGTTACAAGCTCTCACAACATACGACTTACCGAGATACTTCTGAATGGTTCCAGCCTTGGCCTTCGACTCGACAATCATCAACTTCATTCATCCACCCCCCAAAAAAAGTCAAACAATGTTGACCTTTTCTGAGCCGCTTCGCGCTCGCACATACGCGTACGAAGGGCGGCTCGTGATTTAGTTGAGGAAGTCAGCCGATGTTGCAGCATGCGGTTTTCGCCCGCTCCGTCCACCCTAGATAAACAATGTCGAGCAATGAGGGTTAGTCGATTTCACTGGGGAACATAGTTCCCCCTGCGAGAACACTCTCTGGAAGTGTCGGTTAGCCGAGGTTTAGCCGAGCCCGGCTTCCCGACTCATCCCAAGGCTCTGTCGCAGCAGGCCCGGCACAGCCTATGCAACCAGGGTATCCAGCAACGAGAAGTTCTTTCACAGAATCAACTATCATTTCCCATATTTGTCTAACCTCGGAGTCGTCACAAGGAATCCAACAAACCTCAATCTCTGGCTCAGGTCCACCTATCCTACCAATCAGAACCTCGGTCTTGAGGCTGAGATAATTCCAACCCGAATCAGAAACAACCTTTGGTTCCCTGAGCAAAGAAGGTAGTGAATCGCTGACATGTAGTGACAAATCGATTGCAGATTCCTCCAAAAACATGGGCACTTCGAGTTGTAGCGAGTCCGTCCGTAACAACCTCCTGGCGAGTTCCGCTACAGTCGGTGCGCGGGCGTCCATGTGACCCCGAGCAGTCGCAACGCTTGAAGAGTGTCGGCTTAGCCGAGTGCTTGAGCGGGATGGCGGAACTCGGGACACAACTACCCGGATTGTCGATGCCTAACCCGTTGATGCTAGCTTCAGGTGTCCAAGGTGGGACTGCTGCTGCATTGCATAGAGTAGCCG
>CAXFCF010000222.1:0-2663 GCA_964000875.1 uncultured Candidatus Poseidoniales archaeon | reverse complement strand
GTCGATTGACGAGACAGTGTCGGGTTTTGTCGAGAGTCACTGGATCAACAACGCGAGCCTAGTCATGGCGCTATCACATACTCAGGTGGTCGTTGCAGATGAGAACGGTTCCTGGGATGTCACAGGGTCATCCCTCAGTGGTACGAATGAGATGAAAGGTGCATCCTCATGTTTGCTAGACGATGGCACGATAATCATGGTCTACTCGCTCAACAACAGTGGTGAGACAACTCTCACGAGGTTGGCTTCGAACGGTTCACACACTAGTGAGGTTCTACTCTCTGAAGAAACAGCCTCCGATGTCGCTTGTGGAGCGGATTCACACTTTGTCGTCGCGGTGCAAGAGTGGTCAGGAGATGGGCATGTATTCACCTACAATGGTACCAACCAGACTTTCAACGCTAGTGCCACCATAAGTTCTCCACTGCCTCATGTAATCATCTTGGAGTCAACCGCACCTCAGAGGGTTTTATTTTCGGATGACGGTAGTACGAACAGGGTGAAGGATTGCGTACTTAGTGTGATGATATATTGTGAGTCGTCCTATGTCCAGTCACCATCGATTCCCGGCACTGACATCAAGGATGTTCGCGCAGTTCTTCTTTCCACGAATCAGGTTTTGTTTGCCCATTCTGGCGGTATCAGCGTGACGGGAACGAGTTTGGATACAAGCACTTACTCCAACGAAAATTATGCTAGCTTTGTGTTTTCATATGACTCGGGAGATGATTTCTGTGGCATGGACACGGAGGTCGACTCAACAGGTGTCATCAGGATGGTGGTATGTCATGAGTCGACTGCAGGCACTGTTTCCCTGACCAGCATGAGGGTGATGACCGATTGGGATCGAGATTTCGTACCAAGTCCAATCGATGAGGTTCCATTCGTTGGTGGGCAGTGGAACGACAACGATGGCGACGGATACGGCGACAACCCTGCTGGCCCGGTTCCTGACGCGTGCTACGGTGTCGATGGTAACAGCAAGAACGGCTACTTCGGTTGCGACGACTACGACTACGACGGCTTTGCCGATGTCGTCGATGATTGCTACAACACCAAGGGCGATTCTTGGATTAATGCTCTCGGTTGCAGAGACAATGATGACGATGGATGGGCATCAGCTGGTTCTTGGACAACACTACCTGATCAGAGTCCATCGAGTTGGTACCAACAGCGTGACACGGACGAGGACGGTGTCTTCGACAACCATGGCCCTGACTGCTGTGGTACTTCTAGTTCCGATTTATTCCCACTTAACGGAAACCAGTGGGAGGATCTAGACGATGATGGTTGGGGGGACAATGTCGATTTCGAATATGCTAACCTCTCGTTGAGAACTGCCAACGGAATTGACTCCAATGGCGATGGTATAGACGATGATTACAACATTGACTGGTCCGGTGACCAGTGCCCCGGCGTTACAGGATTATCCTCCGCGGATAGGGGCGGTTGCCCCGACAGCGACGGTGATGGTTACTCAGACCCCGATAACGATTGGGTGTATGATAGGTCACAGTGTCACGCTCAGGATGGCAACGGGCGCGAGGGTTGTGCCGACAAGTGGCCGGGTGGTGGCATAGGTGGCGACGAGTGTGGTGAATTAGCGAACTGTTCGCAGCAATGGCACGACAAGGATGGCGACGGATACGGTGACAACATGACACCAGGTTCTTGGAAACAGGACGCCTTCAACGAGGATCCGAGTCAATGGAACGACACCGATGGTGACGGATTCGGCGACAACCCGACAGGAACAACTCCTGACGATTGCCCTGTCGATGCAGGCACTTCCAATCTGGATCGTCTCGGTTGCCCCGATGATGACGGTGATGGGTGGTCTAACCCTGACTCCGACGAGTTGGCGCACCCCGAAGGCAATGCAGACTCTAACTCGTCTAACCCAGATCAGTGGCGTGACAGTGACGGTGACGGATTCGGTGATTTCAGCGCGCAGACCAACGGTGATCAGTGTCCCAATGAGTTTGGTTATGCTAACGGCGAGAATGGTAGAGGGTGCCCACTACCTGCCGAAGATCAAGACGGCGACGGGATAATCGACAGTGAAGATGTATGTTCTAACACTACAATCGGTGACATGGTTGATACCTCTGGAGCTTGGAAGGGCTGTTCAGAGAGTCAGAAGGACGATGACGGCGACTCAGTGCCCAACTCACTCGATCGCTGTGCTAACACCACCAACGGTGCCATTGTGGACGCCGTCGGATGCAGTGATGATCAGCTCACGAGCGACGCAGACTTGGACGGTGTTCCCGATATAGACGACGATTGTCCCGACACGAATCCTTCAGAGAATGTCACAGCAGAGGGCTGTGCTTCCTACCAACTCGATGAGGACGAGGACGGTGTCTCCAACGCTGTGGACGAGTGCCCAGGCACCTCACCGGGGGCAGCGGTTGACGAGGTCGGATGCGCGGATGCTACAGTCGATAGCGACGGTGATGGATACTTCGACCACGAAGACGATTTCCCGCTCGAGCCTTCGCAGTGGGGTGATTATGACAACGACGGATTCGGCGACAATCTATCTGGATTCCAAGGCGACTCCTGCCCCACTTCTCCTGGCAACTCGACCGGCGCACCCGGTGGTGACCGTTGGGGTTGCCCAGATACGGATGGCGATGGCTGGTCCGATCCGGGTTCCG
>CAXFCF010000221.1:0-2664 GCA_964000875.1 uncultured Candidatus Poseidoniales archaeon | reverse complement strand
TACGGAGGCGCGTTGCTTATCGTGTGCCAGCAAACCCACGGTTCTCGCGTCTCGCGTCAGAAGTCTGGATAGAGTTCCACTGGAAGGAAGGGTAGGCATGGTTACACCGATGATGGAACAGTTCCACGCCATCAAGGCTGAGCATCCCGACACGGTTCTGTTTTTCCGCATGGGAGACTTCTATGAGATGTTCCACGAAGATGCTGTGCTGGCTAGCGAAGTCCTCGGAATAACCCTGACGAGTCGGGAGAAGAACTCGGACAATCCCGTGCCGATGGCAGGCGTCCCTTGGCACTCGGTCGAGTCGTACCTTCAGAAGATGCTTCGAGCAGGCCATAAGGTGACGTTGTGTGAACAGGAGGAAGAACTCAGACCTGGGCAAAAGTTGCTACAGAGGGTCGTGACACGGGTCTACACCCCAGGTTCTCTCTATGAGGAGAGCCTAATCGGAGAGGAGTCATCCGCCCTTCTTGCATCTGCTGTAATGCATGGTATGGAACTGGGATGGGCGGTACTCGACCCGAGTACAGGCAGAGCTTGGGCAGGTGAGTATTCCGGTGAAGGTAGGTTCGAAAGGTTCCGTGACGAACTTCTCAGGTGGAGTCCGAAGGAACTGGTTCTAAGCAAGGCAGACGCCAACAATGAGGCAATTCCGGGCTTGGTGCAATCGATAGTTGGTCTCTCGCTTTCGACCCATGAGTGTCCTCGTAAAGGAAGATTGGAGTCGCTCAAGAATACCCTTGAGGTGTCTGATCTTGGTCACATCGACCTTGATTCCAGGCAGATGGCTTTGGAGGCGACAGGGTTCGCTACCCACTACCTCTCCAAGTTACACCTAACTGCCACGGTTCCGATGCGTGAGATTGAGTTTGCCGAGGACACATCTCACATGGTACTTGATGAAACCACTCTGAGGAATTTGGAGATTACACATACACTGGCAGGCGATAGACAAGGCAGTCTTGTCAACGCGATTGATGCCACCAAAACTTGGATGGGTCGAAGGATGATGCGAGAGTGGCTTTTGATGCCACTGCTCGACCGCGAAGAGATTTCTAAGAGACATTCAGCGGTTTCTTCGCTCGTTAAAGCCAACAGGCGTCTCCGTGATTTGAGAGAGGCTTTGACAGGTAGCCGCGACCTCGAACGCCTATCGACAAGACTTGCTTACGGAAGGGCGAATGGAAGGGATTTGATTGCCATTGCCGACTGCCTCGCAAGACTACCTGGTTTGGAGTCAGTGCTGACTGAATCCAGCGATGAGTTGTTGCTTCAGACTGCAGGAGGTCTGTCTAGCCTTGATCATCTCAAGATATTGATTGGTGAGGCGTTGTTGGATGAGCAACCTACTACCATCCGAGAGGGCGGGATGTTTCGCGAGGGTTGGTCAATGGATCTCGACAAGCACCGAGGTTCGGTCGCAGAGGGGGAAGAGTGGCTAGCTAACTTGGAGTCGACCGAGAGAGCGCGCCTTGAAATTCCAAGTCTGAAGGTCAAGTACAATCGTCAGTTTGGTTACTTCATCGAGGTCACGAAGGCGCACCTCGACAAAGTGCCTGAAGAGTATGTCAGGCGGCAGACTATGGTCAACGCAGAGCGATTCATTACTGATGAACTCAAGGAGACAGAGGAGTTGATTCTCAATGCTTCTTCTAGAGGTAATGCGCTCGAATATGAGCTGTTCCGAGACCTCCGTGATCAGGTCAAGGAACACTGCTCAACGCTGTCCGAATTAGCTCGTAAAGTAGCGACTATAGACGCTTTAGCGTCGTTTTCTCACCACGCTAGGAGGATGGGTTGGATTAGACCTCAGGTGATAGAGGGCAGCAAGTTCGATGTCAGAGGAGGGCGCCATCCCGTTTTAGAGTCGGCCTCAGGATTCGTTCCCAACGACCTATCTCTGGATTCTAAGCGGAGATTTCTGTTACTTACTGGTCCAAACATGGGCGGCAAGTCGACTTACCTGAGGCAGGCGGCGATGATTGCGATATTGGCACAAGCGGGAAGTTTCGTACCGGCAGAGAAGGCAAGCATAGGCGTGGTTGACCGCGTATTCACAAGAGTGGGTGCTCACGATGACTTGAGGCGGGGTCGTTCGACATTCATGGTCGAGATGATAGAGGTGGCTCATATTTTGAGACGGGCTACTTCGCAGAGCTTGGTTTTGCTCGATGAAATTGGCCGAGGTACCTCAACCTTCGATGGGTTAGCGATCGCTTGGTCGGTGACAGAGGATGTAGCTAATCGGATTGGTTGCAGGTGTCTTTTTGCCACGCATTACCATCAATTGGTAGGACTTGAGTCAGAGATGGATGGACTTGTCAATGTCCATGTTCAGGTGGCTCATTCGGGTGAGGATCTGAAATTCCTGTACACCATCGCTGATGGTCCTTGTGATGATTCCTACGGTGTTCATGTCGCTTCGCTTGCTGGCCTGCCCGCCCATGTTGTCGAAAGGGCGCGCGACCTGTTGCTGTTTCTTGAGTCTCAGGCGAGAGGAGCCAAGGCAGGAGAGGGTGGTACGCCCGGTCGGCGTGATTTGGGTCAATCTTCTCTATTCGGCTGGATGTTAGAGAAGCAGGGAAGTGAGGTTTTGGATTCTGGAAAGGTGTTAGATGAACCTGAAAAACAGACCCAATCTATGGCGATTTCAGATACTGAATT
>CAXFCF010000220.1:0-2687 GCA_964000875.1 uncultured Candidatus Poseidoniales archaeon | reverse complement strand
TGTCTTACCCGCTGCGCCACATTCCGTGGCGTGATAGTTCTATCCAGTCTTGGTTAGGGCTCTTTTCAAATGGAGGAAGGCGTTCCCAGACTCGTTGGTGAGCCGATGGCGAAGGACCTCTGGATATCAGACATCCACGATGGCAAGCACTCCGGAGAGGAAGTGGGAGTCAAAGGATGGGTTCATCGCGCACGAGGTTCAAACAATATCTGGTTCCTAGTCGTGCGTGATTCAACCGGTACACTCCAGTGTGTCATAAAGCGAGCTGATGTAGGCGATGATTCATTTGATTCTCTGAAGGGTGCTTTGACCGAAGCAAGTCTGGAGATTGTCGGTACCGTAAATCCTGACGAGCGTGCACCAGGTGGACACGAGTTGATTGTCTCTTCCGGTACTGTTGTCGGCGGAGTCAACCCAGATGTACCTTTTCCGATTACAGAGTCAGCGATGGCAAGTGCAGATGGAGGAGAAACCGAATTCCTACTAGACAACAGACATCTGTATCTGCGAACGCAGAGAATGACCACTATGCTCAAAATACGCTCTACTGTATTTGGGTCAGTACACTCTTACTTCAGAGATAGGGACTTCATTGAATATCAAGCACCTAGTTTCGTAGCAGGTGCCGTTGAAGGCGGTTCTACTCTTTTTGAGGTCCCATACTTCGGCAGGCAGGCATACCTAACTCAATCTTGGCAACTATATGCAGAAGCAGCCATGCCCGCACTGGAGAGGTTGTACACCATCGCACCATCGTTCCGTGCTGAGAAGAGCAGGACAAGGAGGCACCTAACTGAATTCTGGCACGCTGAAATGGAGATTGCCTGGGGCGGCAACGAGGATGTCATGGCTCACGGTGAGGCACTCGTCAGACAGGTGGCGCGCTCGCTTCTTGACGAGAGAGCGAATGAGTTGGAGTCGCTAGGTAGAGATCTCGATTTGGTCGCAAGATACGCAGATTCACCATACCCTAGAATGCGTTACGACGAGGCCGTGGAAACCTTGCAAGGAATGGGAGTTGAGATAGAATGGGGTCAAGACCTTGACTACTCAAAGGAGAAAATTCTCACTCAAGACTTCGATGTCCCACATTTCTTGACGCACTATCCACGTATTGCGAAACCATTCTATCACCGTCCGGATCCTGAGGACGACAAGTATGTTCTTTGCCACGACCTACTGGCTCCAGAAGGTTATGGGGAAATCATAGGAGGGGGTGAAAGGACTTGGTCGGAGAAAGAGATTCTTGAGCGGATTGACGAAGAGGGGACACCCAGAGAACCGTACGAGTTCTACATCGATATCAGGCGATATGGTGGAGTGCCGCACGGCGGTTTCGGCATGGGGGTTGAGCGAGTATGTGCTTGGCTTTCCGGTGCAGATCACATTCGCGAGGTTATCCCATTCCCAAGAGATTCTCGCAGAGTAACCCCTTAATCATCCAAGAGGGACATCGAAACCTTCGTCCAATGGATCAGGTAGTCCATCGGACTCTAAATCACTGCTCAAGTTAGAACTAGACTCAACATTATGTGAATTCACTTGTTGTAGGTTCCGTGCCTGCTCGTTAGAATTGAACGACCATAGAATAACCAAGGCAGCCGGTATCGGAGTTATGAGAAGAAAAGTCATCGCCTCAGATGGGTTTCCAGTTTGCACCAAAGCGAGATACAGAAAGGCCGCTAGTAGAAGCGAGGCGACGATGGATATCACCAACTCCCTAGGCCTAAACATCAAACCACCATACGCCGGCCACTTGATGAACTCGACCCATTTCGGAGTGCCATGGATTTCACTTTCGACACCAGTCAGAATAAGCGAAAATCCACAGGATCTTGCACTGGTTGGCTGATGACTGCGGTAGCGCCTTGGGGCGAGACCAAGGAGGACGCTTTCGACCAGTGCCTCGTCGAAATAGGTCTCGGAGACTCTCGTTTGATTAGGGTCGAAGGTGCAATGCTACCAATGGGATTTGAAGCCGTACCGCCTGAAGATCTGCCCATGGGTTCATTGGTCGAGTGTCACATCGCAGAGTCATACACCGAAGATGGTGGAACGGCATCTGCAGGAGTGGCTTGGGCACAATGCGTCACTCCTGAAGGCGATGAGTGCTCCATTGTTGGAACGATTTCAACCTTGATGGGTTACGAAGAAACTGTCGTGGCGCTTAAGCGATCGCTGAAGTACAAACTCTCATCAAGAGATTTAGAAGTCGTTAGTCACGAGGTAGCTGTAGACGAAGTGACTGCTGCTGAAGGACACTACGGATGTGCTACTGCAGCCCTAATCCTACCTGAATCACTCAACCTTGGCAACAGCGAAGTCGGCAGAGTAAGAGGGTCATTGACAAGGAGCCTAGGTAGTGGTGGACCCCCGGTTGGCGGTAGTTCTTCCATTGGAGGATCGGACTTCACCTTCTGAGATGGTTGAATGAAGCCTGGATTCTTTGTTTTCCGGTGCAATGAATGTGAACGATTCTTCGGATCCCTAACATCGACAGGCAACATTGTCTGCTCTAGTTGTGGTAATTCAGAAAAAACGGTTTTAGTCGAATCTGTCGATTCCGCCGACGAATTGGTACTCAAGGTGCAGAAGTGGAATGTACCAGCTGAGATACGATCTGAACTAGAGACTGCCACCATTCACCAAGTCTCTGCCTCATGGGACGAAGAGGAAATCGATGGTAG
>CAXFCF010000219.1:0-2689 GCA_964000875.1 uncultured Candidatus Poseidoniales archaeon | reverse complement strand
TGGCACATAGAATAGCAGCACCACGCTTGAATAACCGCTTGTTGAGTTCGTCACTGTTCATCCCCTCGGGCAGTTCGAGCCAGTGGTAGAACCCACCGTTACCGGTGTAAACGCCCAGTCCCATTTCCTCGAACGCCTTGCCGTACCTCTCCCTCTGCCAGTTGTAGTGCTCCTCGACTGCCTTGCGAGCTTGTTTGACTCGCTCGGGCTCAAGCAACTTGACCGCATAGTGTTGAGACGGATGACTCACGCCACCCATGCCGAAACTGGAGTAGTTAGCCATCGTCTCGATATTGGTCTTGCTAGCAATGACCCAACCTATACGAATCCCCGGCGCCTGTAACCCCTTGGTACAAGCTCCAGCGAGGAACACATTGCTGTTGTCGATATCCTGGACGAACTCGATGCCACTAACCGATGGCGAGTGGAACATCTCGTAAGCCTCGTCGAGCAGTATACCATTCCCAGGCATCTCGGCAATCTCGATTAATTCCCTCAACTCCTCTCCCGAGCGAGTCTGTCCTGACGGATTCTGCGGGTTAGAGATAACAGGCATAAGGCCGTCACCTTCCCCAATACCTGAACGATCGAAGTACTCCTCATTGGACGGATGGAAATTGTTCTCTTTGGTGAAGGGAACGATATCGTACTCCGTTTCGGTCTGTGTCAGTATATCGAGATAAGCAGGCCATTCGATATTGCCGATTCTGACCTTGACATGCTTCTTGAGGAAGGCCATCACGGTGTAGATCCCTGGCCGACCTCCAGCAAATATCATCACATTCTCTGGTGTAATCGTCGAACCGTAGTGTGAGTTGTAGTAGTTCACTATCGCCTCGCGCAAGTCTGGATGACCCCATGCCTTGGGATAGAATCGATCTTCAGGAGTCACATCGACACTCGCAGGTAGTGGTGGTCCACCGAACTTCTCGAGTGGAGTGGTGAGTGGGAATCCTTGTGACCAAGGATGCGTACCCTCGGTACCCATGAAACTGCCAAAGGTATCGCTGAAGGCGTATAGGGTCTCGTAGATGCCCATGGGTGGACAGTTGTCCGAAAGGAACGACTCAATCTGCTCCGAACCCTCCGTGCGAACCGTCATCGAGCCGGTTCGTGATGGCATCCATACATCATCCTGCCCCCGCGTCCACTTCAGGCAAAGGTTACCGCGACGATAGCAAATAGTGCAAGAATGTACCCTCAGACCAATGTCATCCGCTTCATTGATAACGAGCGCGTGGAGGGACAAGGTCAGGTGAAGTGAAGTGTCCAAGATAGGCATAGTCGGCCTCGGCAACTGGGGAACCTCACTCGCTCACATCTGGTCGCTTGACGGCCATTCTGTGCTAGGATGGACTATCGAGCAGGAAGTCTACGAATCGATGGTTCTCGAAGGTATCAACGCGAAGTATCTGCCCGATACTAAGCTCAACGGTGTCGATGCTACCATGGAGCTCTCCGAGGTGACTGAATTCTCCGAACTGTTGGTTCTCTCCCTTCCTTCCTCTGTGATTCTCGACATAGTCGACCTTCTGATTCCACATCTACGTCCATCTCATGTACTGATTGATCTGGCCAAAGGCATAGCTCCAGAGGAAGAGGGAGGTAGTGGATTAATCTCCGAGGCAATAGAAGCTAAGTTAGAGGCAGCTGGAATATCCAACCCGGTAGCCGTACTGACTGGACCAACCATCGCTCCCGAAGTAGCTGAAGGGGTGCTAACCAACGCATTGGTCGCAAGTCACGACAGTTCGGTGGCCGAGCGTATTGCAGACCGCTTGTCCACTGATTCCCTGATTCTCAAAGCATGTGACGATCCCACCGGCGCAGAGTTGTGGGGGGCGTTCAAGAACACCGTCGCACTCTCCTGTGGAATCGTCGATGGCCTTCGTGGAGGCATCGGTGGTGACAACCTGAAAGCTGCCCTAGTCCCTATCGGCTTCGCCGAGGGACGTAGGTTGCTGACTGCAATGGGTGCTGGCGAGGAAACATCACTTGGACCCGCAGGCCTTGGAGACCTATATGTCACGAGCACTAGCCCAAGTTCCCGCAACAGGACACTAGGCGAGATGTTGGGTAAGGGCATGAGCCTCGATGAAGCCCTGGAGTCTATGCATATGGTAGCAGAAGGTGTACGAGCTTCCCGCATGTTCGGTAAACGAGCAAAACAGATCGGTTGCGATGTACCCTTCATTCAAGCGCTAAACGATCTGTTGGACGGTAACTGCAACGCTGAGGAAGCGGTTAGAAGAATGGTGGAGCAAGGTCTCTGATTACTCTGCAGAGATTCTGATTGCACCATCCTCGTAGTGGACATAGATGTTGTTTGGAACTTTCAAGGTCAATGCTGCGAGTGCCTCTAGGATCTCTTCTCGACTAACCTCAAACGCCTCGGCGGCTCTCTTACTGTCCCAGCCGACTGTCTCGAAATCGGACTTCTTAATCCACTCTAAGAGACGCCTCTCGAGCTTTGTTAGGTCTTCCATCGGCATGTTGACCGATACTTGCGACGCAGCCGGCGTTCTTGACTGATTCGTCGCCAGTTCCAGCCTTATGCTTCCAACCAATCGACGACATAGGACTGGCCACCCGGGTTGGCGAGGAATGGATCTGTGCCTGCCTTGATGATGGTCAGTGTCTGTATCTCGCCACCAAACACTGGCCTCCACACTGTAATCATCTCCGCGGT
>CAXFCF010000218.1:0-2704 GCA_964000875.1 uncultured Candidatus Poseidoniales archaeon | reverse complement strand
ATACTCAACCTGCCAGATGTCAGTATATCCACGATGAGTTAGGAAAAGAGCGGATACGAAACCGACTATCTCACCCTCTGCCTTGGCATCATCTTCGTCAAGGCCGACTTCGATACCTTCGGATCTCAACTTGCCCACGACTGACTGCACGGTGACTGGCTCGCCTTCCGGCGAGAGGTCGCGAATCGCTGCCCAAGTCATACGAATCTCCTCTTCGAGATTCTCCTGGTGAACTCTTCCCTTGACATTGGTGATGGCCTGCTTAACTTGTGCAGCATGCTTCACCCGGGCTGCCTCCCTGAGCCTACGTTCCTCTGCCTCCTCATGTGCCTCGGAGAGGCAAGAGAGCAACTCAGCAAGAGTCACCGGCCTTCCACCGTCTCGCTTAATCCTACCATCGAACAGTTGTGGCAAGGCCTCTTCGGCTCCGCCGGAAAGCACAGTGTTTGTGAACTCAAACTCGTCGTCATCGAACTCGGTCTGCCAAGATGGCATGTAATCCCAATCGTCATCGACCTCTTGATCGACATTCTCTGCCCTCTCTAGCAAGGTAGCAGCCTGACCATGCAGAATCTGCCACGCCATGCGAATGAGGCGCCCACAGGTTGGAAGATCTACATTGTCAGCACCCTCCAGCCTTTCGTTAAACAGGTCAATGAACTTACCAAGATCGACATCCCATGGATCTAACTCAGTGTCCTGGAACAGTTGTAGAACCAAGGCGACACTCCTGTCGAAAGGATCGGACAGAAGTTGGTGCTCTGCCTCCTCCATTGAAGCTAGTTCGTGAACATGGTCAGCGAACATGTTGTGATGGAACGCCACCTTATCGTCGTGGCCAATCAGTTGGAAAATTATGTCATCTCGCAAAGCATGGGTGTCGAGTCCAGACATCTGGCTCACTCCATCTCGTCGATAGCCTCTACGGCCGTGATCTCCTCTTCCGCCTCTGCCTCATCTCGAGCATCCAACTCGTCCCTCTGCTCCTGCTCAATAGGTATGGCTACGGAGAGCTTCTCCTCCATGTCCTCACGATAGTCGTCAGCCCTGTCGGCAAGCGATGAAAGCGTTTCATCCTCTTCCGCCTCTTCGTTCTGAGCTGTTAGCTCATCGAGGTCGATACCTCCGAGGCTCTGAGGTACGCCAACCTCATCAGGCGCCAGAGGCATGTCCTCTGCCTGCGGCAGTTCGGCAACTGCCTTCTTGGCCTCGGCGGTCTTCTCCATCGCCTTGAGTTCAGCGTGTGCGGCCTCACCCAACTCGATTGCCTGCTCCCGGTCGAAGTCGGTAATCCTACGGCTGCAACCGTCACCAGCATGAGTTATGCCGATGTGATGATCAGCCATTTGCAAGCTGACCTTTCGCAGAGTCACCATAATGAATTGTGCTTGAGTACTGCGAACCTTACACAGAGATGCGATGTTCTCGGCGTTGAATGTGTCTAGGTTCTGGTCGACTTCATCGAAGTAGTAGAACGGTGATGGCTCGTAGTCCTGTATAGCAAAGATTAGTGCGAGTGCTGCCATCGATTTCTCACCGCCAGATAGAAGGCCAAGTCCGCTCTTCTTACCTGGTGGTCTTGCCCACATCTGGAGGCCACCTTCGAATGGCTTCTTCGGATTCTCCAGCCTCAACTCGCCAGTACCACCTGGCTGAAGGTGCTCGTAGGTTCTGGTGAAGTTATCGTTGACTATCTTCAAGACCGTTGTCAGCCTCTCGGTTCTCTCAGACTCCAACTGCTCTTCTAACTCAATCAGGCTCTCCCTGTGTGACTTGAGGCGCTGCGAGTCCTCCGATAGGAAGGCACACCTGTCCTTCGCCTCGTCATACTGCTCTATCGCCCTCATGTTGACATCACCGAGGTTGCTTACCTTTCGCTCTAGAGTTCTAACTGATGAGTCAGCTTCTTGGACAGTCGGAAGCACTGCATCTGCATCTGCAGGCTCAATGTTCAAATCCTCCATCTCAACAACGAGTTCAGCGAGCGCCTGACGCTTCTGATCAATCTGTAGTGTGAGGTCGTCGATGCGCTTCTTGGTAGCATCCCTCTCGGTACTCAATGAGTCCAAGGTGTTTCGAACAAGTCCGCGCTTCTCGCGAAGATCTCCTTGACGGTCTGTCAACTCCTTGTTCTCTGCAGCGACTTCGGTGTGCGCCTCTGAGACCTTGTCGAGTTCAATCTGAAGTGACTCAATCTCCTTGCCCATCTTTTCTATGGATGCCGAGGCCTTCTCGATCTTCGTCTCAAACTCACATATTCTGCGAGTCAGGTTCTCAACCTGGCTTGTGAGGAGTACCGATTGGTTCTCGCCACCACCGAGGGTGGACTCAGCTTCCAACTTGGTCCTCATTGCCTCAGTTCTCTTTTCCTGAGAGTCTTGAAGACGCTTTGAGAGGTGAGCGGGGCTGCCGTCTTGCAGTGCTTGTGCTGCATCCGACTTTGCTTGCTCAGCCGCTACCAGAGCATCAGCCATCTTGCCTGCTTTTTCCTCGAGTTCTTCGAGTTCTGCTTGAACTGATTCCAAAGCCTTGCCAGTGCTCTTAACCTTACTCTCAGCGGTCATGAAGGTCTCTTCGGCTCGGCTAAGGTCGTTGTTCCAGGTTCTGACGAGTACTGCATGATCATCATTGGACAAATCGGAGATTTGGGTTCGAATCGTCTGTTCGCTCTTGCGAATCTCAGTTAGGGCGGCTCGGGCAGTCT
>CAXFCF010000217.1:0-2730 GCA_964000875.1 uncultured Candidatus Poseidoniales archaeon | reverse complement strand
CGAGAGGGTGAGGTTAGTAGCAAGGCACCACTACTCGACACACTGCCGTTTGCGATCTCTACATTCCTGTTCGGACAACTTCTGTTGACTTCATCGATAGTTGGCCACAGAGGTCTAGTTCTTGGGATGGTTATCCTTCTTGTCCTGACGCCTATCATCCACCGTTCGTTCAATGTATTGGGTTACAAGTTGGGTCTGAAATCAGTCCCATACTGACGAGAGTTCCGATACGGTTTCCTTATTCATCTGGTTTAGACGCCTTAGGACGATGTCAGAGACCAATGTGCTGGTCGTAGGTGGTGGCGGGCGTGAGCACGCGCTCGCATTGGGACTAATTGCTTCGAAGATGGTAGACGAGGTTCATGTAGCACCGGGCAACGCCGGTACGGAATCCATCGCAACCAATCACCCTGTGTCTGCTAGTGATGTTGACGGCTTGGTTGCCCTTGCTAAGGAAATTGGTTGCACACTGGTAGTTGTTGGTCCCGAAGCGCCTCTCGTTGACGGCCTTGCGGATTCCTTGCGTGCCGAGGGAATCCCATGCTTCGGGCCACACGCCGAGGGCGCTCGACTCGAGGGTTCGAAGCTGTATGCAAAGCAAGTAATGCTCAACCTAGGGGTGCCTACAGGATCCATTGCGCTAATTGAAAATGAGTCGGAAATCGAAATTGCTCTCGATGAACTGGGTCCGATTTGGGTGGTCAAACGTGATGTCCTCGCAGGAGGCAAGGGTGTGACCGTAACAGAAGATCGCGAGGTCGCCCATTCCGCGTTGTTAGAAGGTTTGGAAATGGACGGTTTCGTTCTTCTAGAACAGTTCCTATCAGGTGAGGAAGCTAGCATGTTGGTGATGATGGATGAAAGCGGTTGGGTCGCTCTGCCAGCTAGTCAGGATCACAAGCGTGTAGGAGAGGGTGATTCAGGCCCTAATACGGGTGGAATGGGTGCCTATGCGCCTGCGCCAGTGGTTACTCCAGAGGTTAGGAGTAAGGCTTTCGAAAGGATAGTCAAGCCGATGCATGAGTGGTTGTCGAGTCAGGGGACCCCCTACCGCGGGTGCCTCTATGTGGGTTTGATGATCGACGAGGCTGGTGATCCTTATGTCGTCGAATACAATGTTCGATTCGGTGATCCAGAGACGCAAGTCACAGTTCCTCTAATCAAATCCGATCTCCACGAGTTATTGCTTGCAGTGGCTGAGGGACGAGTAGCAGAAGTGGAGGTGGACTTCACTGAGGCATCGGCGATGACAGTCGTTCTCGCTTCGGAAGGTTATCCTGGCTCTGTGCGCAAGGGTCTGCCGATTACTATCGAGACGGCCATGGTAGCGGCGGAAGATGGCGGTGCATTCGTACACCATGCGGGAACCACCATCGATGCATCAGGTCATTTGATTTCTAGCGGTGGTCGCGTACTTGCTTGCACAGGTATCGGAGGTACCCTTGAAGAGGCGCGAGAATTAGCCTATTCTCTCATGGGAGGCATCAGATTGGAAGGTTCTCATCACCGTTCTGATATCGGTTTTCGCGCGCTTTGAGGTATAGAAAAACAATCGTTGTACAGGTAGCCTATCCCCCTCGTGTGCGCGCGCACGGACGCTCGCGCATTTGGCAACCGTTAAAAAAAGGGGTCAGGTGGCGGCGACGCTGACAGTCGACAGACTGCACATAACCGAGGTAATTGAAATGGAAAACGAGAACAAGACGCCCATGTCGGAAAATCCGGCCTGGAGTCTGGCACGTGCGCCGCTTGCAGGCTTGATTCTGCTGCTGCTGACGATGCTGATGTACCCCCTGGGCGTCGAATATGATGGACAGACCGCGATAATGAACCTGGCATTGCCGTTCGTCTTGCTGACGATAGGCGGCATGATGGGTAGCGTTCCTAGGCTCGTCTTCTCCAACCTCGGTGTGAAGCCTGCTCAGGTTACGCTATTGATCTACGCCCCGTTGGTCATCGCTGCGGCGATTCCACAACTTGTGTTAGGGAACACTCTGCTAGGAGTAATGTTCCTTGTTTTGGCACTGGGCGTACATTTCTACGATAGGGATTCCAAGTTTGAGCAGGCATCAATTCTGATGTGGCTCGTGATGGGCTTCTGGGCGGCGCTATCGTTTGCTGCTGTGGCCGCACCTACTTGGAACGGGGCTCAATGGGTCTCCGGAGATTTCCTACCAATACTAGACACATCGGACGGAGCATACTGGTCTCTCCTAGACGGTCACAGGGAGGCAACTGCCTACCTGTTCTTCAACGCCTGGGCGATTACCTTCGTGCTCGGCCTATTTGCGACACTATTGACTCGTGGAGTTTTCTCCACAGCCAGTGAGAAGGGTTGGTTCTCAAATCTACCTTCTGATCTGAAGAACAAGAGTTTCGTCCCGCTATACGCTGGTTTGGGAGGTTGGCTGCTAGCCCACCTCATCTCTTTCGTGTCGTTCTTCCAACTAGAGGATACAGCGCGTGTTACCGGCGACGGCATCGGTATCTGGTGGCCTATGTTCACTGGATTCTTCTCAATGGTGGCCGCTTACTGCTACGCAGAGAGGATGAAGACACGCTCACTATTGTTGATGGTCAACTGGTTGATTTATTCGATTAGCAGCTTCCAGCAGAAGGGCATAATCCTCGCAGGAGGAGATGCGTGGCATGATTACTTCCACGGTGGTAACGGACTTCTGGTCTGGTTGTTCATCTTCTTCTGGGGCAATGTGCTAGTCGTGATGCTTA
>CAXFCF010000216.1:0-2743 GCA_964000875.1 uncultured Candidatus Poseidoniales archaeon | reverse complement strand
TTCACATCCAAGTCCTTCGGTTTGTGCTGTATCGTGTGTGCGTCTATGCGTATTTTCTCTAAGTAGGAGAAGTTGCAACCAATTAGTTCTGCTACATGGGATGCTCTTTCTACTGCTCCTTTGTCAGGGCTGAGGATAAAGTCAGGCGAGACATTCTCTTTCAGGTAGTCAGCGATCTCGGGCATAGCGGTTACGAATTCGATTGGAACGGGCGCGTCATCAAGAACTGCTGGTGCGTGAAGATCCAACACAACCATTCCATCGATTCTACGAGCGAGTAAGCGTGCAATCATTGCTGCTGAAATCACTTCACCACTCTGGAATCTCTTGTCTTGCCTACTGTATCCGTAGTAAGGTACTGCGAGGATGATACCTGGCCCAATATCGTCCAATTGGGACGGTTCCTCCCCCTTCAGATTACTTAGTTCACCACGACGAACATCGTATATTGCCTCAAGCATTAGCAAGGCTTCTACTATTCCTTCATCAGGAAAGGTGGTGGCAACGAGCACCACAGGTTCGGATCGTATCGAGTCGAAGAACTTCCTTGGTATTCTAACATAACCTTCAGAGTCTGGGAAACGACGAGCTTCAAGCGAATGGTGTTCCATTCCTAGCTCGGCGGCCAATGCGGCCGCTAGGTTACCATCTATGCTCCCCGAGAGTACCGGCATCCTCACTCCTCATCCTGTCCGACCCGCGTGCGCTTCATCTCCTTTGCGAATCGACGAAACGTCTTCAGATTCAAAGAAACGATACCGTGTCTTGTTTTCGGGTTGGTGGGCGAGGCAGGATTTGAACCTGCGACCTCCCGGTTATCAGCCGGGTGCTCCAACCAAGCTAAGCTACCCGCCCAGAGCGAGGCTGGCCACTTTGGTGGTGGATTAAACGGTTCCGATGCCCGAATCATTCCTCTTCGTCAAACCCATCGGAGTTCAACTTGAGGTACGATGGTAGGTTCTGCATCTTCTCAAAGGTTCTTGAGAGAATGATTTCATCCAACCTAGCGCGGGTTCTTGCTAGGAAGCCGACGGGTATGTTCACTGTCTCGTCGAGCCCGTATCTCCTTCGTGTTTGGCCGCGAACCTTCACGACGACTCCTCTGTAAGTACGCTTGACCTTGACCAAGCCGGTAACTACTCCTAGCTCCGTACCTTGACTGTCGAGAATCGCTCTATCGAGTAGTTCGTCAGGAGCGAATAGGCGCTCATCGATTCGAACGGTATCGCGCCACCTGCGCTGAAGTTCCCTCATCGATTTACTCAATTTAATCGAGCCATCTCCTTGTACACTGTGCAACAGCTCCTTCGAGAGAGGTGCATACTCAGCAGGCTTCCTCATGTACTCGTCAGCAACTCCTGGCTCTACCTGTAGTCTGAGTGATCTCACTCGTTCTTCGTTAGGGTGGTATCTCTCACCAACAATCACGCCCACGCGCGTTTGGTTGACAAAAACCTCCCTCTCAATCAGTTCTTGAATCCTAAATTTGTCATCCTTCATCATTCCAACTCCTTCCGTGCATCCCTTGTCCGGTCATTGGCTGACGGTGAGGCTCAGTATATTAACTATAGCCCGGTTTCACTAATCTGTTATTCAATTGAAAAAAGCGGATAATCGCTGATATACATATTGACCATTTGTTTTTGATAAACCTGAACAAATGAACGATTTACAATTGAAATCATTGAAACTTGGGTTCTGATAATCCAATAGGATTTGGTTTGTATTGGTGTTTCATAGGATTCACTAGTCAATTGAAAACGACTGATAATCCACGAGAAGCCGCCAGCAATAATTTCGAATGTTCAGACGACGGTGTTTCACGAGTTCCATATTGTGATTAGTAGAAATTCAACTTTTCATGAAAGATAGACATTCATGACAGGATATCACAGATCATTACTTGATTGTATAATCCTATTGAAAATTAAAAATTTCAATTGAAAAATAAGCCTCAAATAAACTCTTCGTATGCGGTTAAGTTTGATTATCGGTACCGCCATAAGCAGAGGTTTAGGGGGGGAGGACGGGGGGCGTATACCATCTCAATCGAGTTGAATGGCCGCGAAACAGACTTTGGCATACTACTAGCTGATCGTCTAACACGCACCGGAATCGATATCGATTCGCCATCTGGGATCAAGGTTCTTTGTTGGAATGGTGGTGATGGGGAGGATTGTGACATCCTGATCCGCCCAGTGCATTCCCCGGAATTCAAGAACTATGCGAAGGCGGAGATAGTTCTGCATGATCTGTGTATTCCATTGGTCGAGTCATCATGGGGGCCAAGTGATATCTGGGACATCTTAGAATCCCTAGGGGGTGGTACAGATCTTACAGGAGGGGTGCCCCGACATTGGGTCAATGTTAGAGATGTTGTTGACGCGATAGCACTTCTACTTGAGTCACCCTTGTATGGTCGATTAGATGTCTCGGGCAGGCGCTGTTGGTCGAATGAAGCGTTATTCACTGAACTCTCTTTTCTTCATCGTAGAACTATGTCAGCCATGGACAAGTCATTCACCTTTGATGATCTCTCTGTTGTAGAGGTACGGACAGAGCCTGACGAATCTGTTGAGAGGCCGAATTTATCGCCATTACACGATGCTTTATCTGCGAATTGTGGTGAAGGCTGGAGGCCGATAGTACCCTTCCGTGTAACTCTGATGGAGATGTTGGCTGCCTGGATGGAGCCATCAGTCATGGAATAGATCTGCTCCGAGCAGCGGTAGGATGAGTGAAG
>CAXFCF010000215.1:0-2749 GCA_964000875.1 uncultured Candidatus Poseidoniales archaeon | reverse complement strand
AGCAACTTGGGTCAGCCTGCACAACGGCGGAGGCGTTGGCTGGGGTGAAGCTATGAACGGAGGATTTGGATTGGTTCTAGACGGTTCTAAAGAGGCTGCTTACAAGGCGAACTCTATGCTAGGCTGGGATGTAAACAATGGTATCGCCAGAAGGGCATGGGCAAGGAACGAAGGTGCGATTTTCGCGATATCTAGGGCTATAGAATCAGACCCTAACCTGAAAGTTACGATCCCTAACCTTGTCGAAGAAGGAACACTACGCGATATTGGCCTATGATGGGTCGATGTTCATTCATCACGATTAAGTTCCGATTCCCCGACGCTTTCGTCATGACAGTGATTCTCGATGGCAACAATCTGACCATCTACGAGCTTGAGAGGGCGGCTCTCGATGGCGCTACAATAGAAGTGTCTGACGAAGCCTGGACTAGAATCGATGAATGTCGTGCCATGATTCAGGAGAAGATTGACGCACATGAGGTCATGTACGGTGTCACCACTGGTATTGGTGAGTTCAGTGAGGTCGTCCTAACTCCTGAGCAAACTCGAGATTTTCAGAAGTATCTAGTCTACTCCCATGCAGCAGGAATAGGAGATCCATTGCCTGAATCGACTGTTCGGGGCGCGATGATTGGCAGGATTAATGTGCACTGCAACGGTCATTCTGGCGGACGCAGGGAAGTCACACAACTAATGGTAGACATGGTCAATTCCGGTGTGACCCCTGTTGTTTGCGAAAAGGGTAGTGTTGGTGCTTGTGGCGACCTTTCCCCTATGTCAGAGATTGCTCTTGCAATGATGGGCGAAGGTGAGTGCTTCTACGAGGGAGAACGCCTAGACGCCTCTGAGGCATTAGAAAGGGCTGGACTTGAGCCAGTTGTACTGCAAGCCAGAGATGGACTAGCTATCATCAACGGAAGCAATGTACTCACCGCTATGGCAGCACTAACCGTCTGTGAGTCTGAGAGATGGTTGAAGCTTCATGACATCACCACAGCAATGACCCTTCAGGCACTGAATGTCAACATGACTCCTTATGACAACAGGCTGCATGAATTAAGAGGATTCTCGGGGTCAGTAGCAACTGCTAGCAACCTTAGGAAATTGACCGATGACTCTCCTATCCTAAACAATGGTGACAAGAAGGTACAGGACGCTTATTCCTTGAGGTCAACACCGCAAGTGGTTGGCTCGCTAAGGGACGCCATAGAGTACGCAAAATCACAGATTCACATTGAACTGAATGGGGTGGGTGACAATCCTGTGTTCCTAGTCGATGAGAAGCGAGTGATAACCGGCGCTAACTTCCAAGGCAGCCCCGTTGCACTCCCTATGGAAATGGTCGGAGTTGGGCTTTCGATGGTAGCTGTTCTGAGTGAAAGGAGATTGAACCGACTGACTAACCCTGCTCTATCAGGGGGGCTTCCACCCTTCCTCACTGGAGAGCCAGGGATGAACTCAGGAATGATGGTTTCACAGTATACGGCATGCTCCCTGGTAGCTGAAACGAGAATCCTCTCACACCCTGCTGCAAACCAGAGTATCCCTGCAGCAGCAGATCAAGAAGACTTCGTGAGTATGGGCTACACAACCAGTCTCAAGACTCAGCAGATACTAGACAACTGCTACGCCGTACTTGCTATCGAGATGATTGCAGCTGCTCAAGCGCTTGATTTTCACGATAACGACCCTTCACCTGCCACCGCAGGAGTGTATGCACTGATTCGAGAGAACATCGACTTCCTTGCAGAGGATAGACCACTATTTCCCGACAACAACATGATGCTAGCGCTGATGGCCGATGACTCATTGATTCAGGCTGCGGAATCAGTTTGTGGCGCGCTAGAATAATCAACGAGCCTGCTGGAGTAATCTCTCGATTTGCTCCTCAACTCCATCGATATCGGTGAGTTGCATAGTCTTGAACCTAAGTTTAGCCACTTCTGAAGAAGATCCAAGTTCTTCCAACTCACATATTCTCCTCTCACACTCAACTGCTCGCCTTACTAGTTCCTCAAACGCGAAATATCTACTGAATCGGATATCCCTGTCATCTTCAAGCAAAACAGGCTCTAAGTCGCTGACATCGAATCCCATCTTCTTCCACTGGATTAGCCGCCTTTCGAGTATGGTCTTGTTGAGTGCATCCTGAGGTATTCGGCTCAGCATCAAGAGGCCTCTATCAATCTCAATACTCTCGGAGATTGATTCAGATTCATCTACCTCGTGAATTGAATCGTCTTCCTCAAATTCAGCATCTGACTGTTCCTCTTGAGATATCGTTTGATCCTCGGCATGTGCATCGATGCGATGTTCATGTGTCTCTCTCAGTAATCTCGCGTTTTGAGTGGGGGAGAATGCAGAACCATCGAACGGAACTATGACCGACCATTCAGTTCCAAAAAGATGGTCGCCGAGGTTATTGATGAAACTCATGAAAGCGTCGAAACCATGCAAACTAGAAAGATATTCAATCCCATCTAACCATATCACTCCAGTGCCTGTCGCTGTCGCTCCAATCATCGAATGATTCAGACGCTCTAGCGATGGCGCGATGGCGTGTGCTTCGACCTTATCACTAATCCAGTGGAACCTGATTTGTTCTAGTTGAATCCACTTCCTCAATCGTAGCGGAGCCATTCTTGTATACACCACCACGGTTGTAACCCCATCCAATTGGGAGTTCAACCACTGGAGACCTGTTCTAGGGTCTTCCAAGTCTATTCCGAAAACCCTACCTGGAGCGAGT
>CAXFCF010000214.1:0-2754 GCA_964000875.1 uncultured Candidatus Poseidoniales archaeon | reverse complement strand
TGCTTAGACACTGATGGAGATGGCATTGGCAATAATGCCGATACAGATGACGACAACGACGGATGGTTCGATGGAACTGAGATGGCATGCGGAAATTCAGACCCTCTAAACGCGAGCTCAGTGCCTGATGACAATGATGATGACGGCGTTTGTGATTTGATGGATGTCGATGATGACAACGACGCGTTTGTAGATTCCAGCGATGCTTTCCCACTCGATCCTTGTGCAGCAGAAGATTTCGATGGTGACGGAATGCCAGATTGGATTGTGTTTAACTGCAACACCACGCTAATTGAGGATCTTGATGATGACAATGACGGCTACAATGACACTGACGATGCCTTCCCATTCGATGCCACCGAATGGTCTGATTTCGATGGAGATGGGTTTGGTGACAATGAGGACACTGATGATGACGGCGATACTGTTCCAGATGTTTACGACGAATTCCCTCTAAATGCCACAGAGTGGAATGACAATGATGATGACGGCATTGGTGACAACGCTGACGACGACGATGACAACGACGGCGTCCTAGACATCGATGATGACTTCCCCAACGATGCCGCGGCTTCAACCGATACTGATGGCGATGGAATGCCAGATACAATCGTTGGAAATGTCTCAACCTCTCTAACTGAAGATTTGGATGATGATGGAGACGGGGTCTTAGATATCTACGATGCTTTCCCCTTGGACGCATCGGAATGGACTGATACTGATGGAGATGGAATCGGCGACAACGCAGATTCGGACGACGATGGCGACACTTGGTCAGATAGTGATGAGTACATCTGTGGAACAGATCCTCTGGATAGTTCCGATGTCCCCGATGACAGTGATGGAGATGGAATCTGTGATTCAGAAGACGATGATGAACCAACCACACTCGGTGCCAAACTAATCCAATTTGCAATCCAACCAGTTGCTCTCTGGATGTTAGTTCTGGGCGTCATAGTTAGTCTACTGCTGGGCTTAACTGCAACATCAATGTCTTTGAGGAGCAGCCGTGAGATGAAGCGTTCCATTCTCCAAGATCAATCATCAATGATGGATCGAGGAATGTATTGGGATAATCCTGCCTCTGATGTTGAGATACCTGCACAACAACCCACTCCTGCTGCAACTCCAATGCCAGCTGAGAATGAGGGAGATAAGTTGCAGGATCTGATTGACCAGGGTTACTCTGCTGAGGTAGCAAAGGTGATTCTAGAGAACGAAGATAACTAAAACCAACTAGATGTTTGAGGAAGGGCCTTAGGCCCTTCCTCGTCCTAGGCCGATTCTTCTTTGTCGGTGTACGAACTATAGTTGGAAACCATATCGCGAAAGCACAGGTGCTACAGTGCGCGCAATCAGAATCGAGTGTAACTTGGACTCTATTCGCGAAGACCCTAGAGTCCAAACCTCACTTTCATGTATTAGTTGGGACTACAGATCAACTCTCGGTATCATTGATGGGAATCTTAGGTTACTAGTAGAATGTATCACAACAGGCAACCCTCCACCACCACCTAATTTCTCGGTAGAAGGAATTACCATGATTGAGATTCTAGAGACATGGACAGCTCGAAATCTAACTCATCATCTTGTAGTCGTTGAATTCTCCTCGGATTTAATCGGGAAATACTTCGACTCGAATGAGTTGGCATTTGTTTCAGGCACCAACTTGACCAAGAACGGCTTAATCATTCAACTCGTAGGTAAGCAAACAGCGATTATGGAATTCTTGAATGCCATCAGGGAGGCAATCAATGTAGAACGTGTTACTACTGGCAAGGGTGGAGAAGGAATGATTGAGAGAGGGCCGAGTATACAGCAGTTCAGAGTAATCAAGACCGCTTTCGACAATGGTTGGTATGATGTTCCAAAAGGCATCTCAATTAGAGATCTAGCAGATAAGGTAGGCTTGTCGAAATCTAGTGTTGCAGAGCAGTTAGTAAGGGCTGAGAACAACATCGTGGGCAACTTCTTAGAAAACTCCAGATAACTCAATTTCGGACTAGTCCGGTCAATATCTATCACTCGATAGGACCCTGCTCAAGCATGGTTCGACAGCCCGCCCAAGACAGACACATCTCCCCAAGTAGGAATGATAGGATTCTAAACACCAGAAAGAAACAACTCACAATTTTCCTGACATCTATCATGGTAGCCTCCCTTTTCGCCCCCTCTCTATCTACTGATATCTCGTTCCTCGAACCATCCGAGACCCGTCACGAGACGGCGAATAACACGCTAAATGATAGCGCAACACAAACCATCATGTCGAACCTTAACACATCGAACCCAGTTGAGATTACAGGCGTAATGGATGACCTCAGCAGAGTTCACATTGTTTGGGTCGAAAACGGCTCTCAGCCGTTGCTACAATACGCACTAATTTCGACCAATGGCGTCGATACCGTATTAATTTCAAACACTCTTATTGGGGCCAACAATTCAACATCAATTTCTAGCCCGTCTCTTGTGGTCGACTCAAACAGAAGAGCACATATCGTTTGGGCGATTACCGACATAGAAATTCTGTATGTGTTGCTTGATCCTTCGCAAGATGATCGCGACGGCGACTCCGGTGACATTGCCAATATGACCCTGGCATCCTACACAGTTGCTGACGGCACTGGAGTGCGTAATGACCCGGACATAGCAATCGACTCTTACGACGGTGCTCATGTGGTCTGGGTTGACACATATGACCCTCAGGGATTGTACTTTGGCACTTCCCTGATTTATTACACCATGTTGACCTAT
>CAXFCF010000213.1:0-2765 GCA_964000875.1 uncultured Candidatus Poseidoniales archaeon | reverse complement strand
GCCTATGACTCGATGAATGACATCGGTTCACTCAACTATCTTTGGCAGCCTTCGAGTGTCAGGGATCCAACGCTGACGCAGAGTACAGTAGGTGCAACCTCGAGCATCGAAGTGACATATGTCGACTCTGGCTCCCACATTATTCAGCTGGATGTCACTGACGACGATGGCGTCAGTGCTGGCGTTCACACAGGTTTTGTCACGGTTCACAATGTCCCTCCCACGGTACAGCCGTTCGGCGCCCAACTACCAGTTGGAGAAGATCGGGACTTCCAATTGACTGGTATCTACTCTGATACTGCCTCTGACTACGAGTCCTTGATACTCTGCTGGGATATCGACCTTGAATACGACTTGGACGACGACAGGGACACCACCAACGACTGTGACTACATGGGTGCCGATGTGACCCATTCATGGGGTGCTTCGGGAACCTACACCATCAGGTTCCATGTAACCGACGACGACGGCGATGTCGCATCACAGGATGTTGATGTAACTGTGGTTAACCTACGACCCAAGGCAGGAGTCAGCACCGAGATGACTACCGCAGAAGTGGGCGAAGAGGTGGTCGTGTACTCGACAGGGACGACAGACACCGAGACAGATTTCGTCGATGTCCTGATGTTCAGATGGGATGTCGACATCTACGATGACAGCAATGGCGACGGAGACCCAGCCAACGATGTTGATGCATTCACCTCTCGAAATGCACCATTGCGCCATATCTACGAAACTCCTGGCGTGAAGGTGATTCGCCTCACTGTGTCTGACGAGGGTTTCAACTCGTCCACAGATGTCACCATCACAATTACTGGAGGCGAGACACCGGCTCTCGAGATGCTGGGTTCTACCGCAGGAGTCCCTAACCTTCTGATTCTAATTGGATTCCTAATAATTGGTGGAGTCGCAGCTGGAATCATGGTATCGAGGCGAGGCAGCGGCGAGGCACTTGATGCATCAGATGAGATGTTCGACGAAGAAGTCTCAGACGACGAGATGACCGCTGATCTCGATATGTCTGAAGAGACGGCGTCGAGCGAAGAGGAGTGAATCTACCCTCTTAGGCCGGTTCCGCAGCATCACTCTCAAAGAGGGTCACCGTTCCATCACCTTCGTCCTAGGGGACGATAGGGTGAGTTAAGTTGTCAAACATCTACTCCTTTTTCGGCCTTCCAGACCCCACCGATGATGATTCCGGAAGTGGTCAATCTACCCCTTCAGAGGAAGTAGCCAAGCCAGAGATTCTGGTGGGGGAGAGATTCCACGATATGGGTGAAAAGAAGTGGCGTGACTGGACTTCGATGAACACCGGTCACCCCTTGCGTGCCATCCGCTACATCACTCCAGACCACTTGTATAGGATGCCAATTAGAGACATGACGCATCGCATGATGTCTGGAGATGTGATGGTGGTTGACCTACGTGAACTCAAGCACATGCAGGCGCAACAGGACGCGTGTAGACGTGAACTCAGTGGGATGTCGGAGAGGCTTGGTGCACCAATATTCTCCCTTGACGACACCGAGACACTGCTACTGATACCGGGTGCTGGGGCTGTGGTAGATACCACTTCTCACAACCTAGGAATTGTGGACGAGTAATCATTCGATGGTTCTGGACCATGAGGAAGGGTCTGGCCCAGAAGTAACTCGCATCGAGCCGTGTTGAGACATCAATGGACCCAATCTATTGAGATCCAACCCATCGGCCAACTCATCGGGAACGAGTAGACGCTTGACTTGCAGGATAACGAGAGTTGCGACGCTCCCAGCAGGTAGTGGGCGAGCCTCTACCAGTTCACACTCGATGAGCGCAAGACTCGACTTAGGGTAAGGCAAACCACCCTCTACCTCTATTTTCTCGTCCTCAAGGCTGTCCCATTCAGAACCATCCCGCGGTAGCGATTTGGCCGCCGCTTGTACGAGATGGGTCGCCTCCCAGGTGGCAGGGAGGATGGCTAGTATCGCACCGCTTCCCTCTTGGAGGTTCAACAGGCTGTCACGCTGTTTTCCATCTTGGTCGATGGATAGACTGAGGCCAATGAGAGGAGGCCTGTTTGCGAGTACAGAGTGTGAAGTGATGGCACAGAGGTTGTCGATCCCAGTAGAAGAAGTCGTTGAAAGAAGTGCGACAGGCCTTGGGGAGACAAGAGCACTGAGCCAGTCCCTATCGACATTTACCTCGGCGGGTGTTTTTCCCACACAGGGCTGACTTACTTGCTCACTCGCCTCTGAATCAAACCAAGAGTCTAGAGTTCCATCGTCTATCTCGCTGATGGCGTAGGCGGTAAACTCCCGGTATGCTTTCCACCGAGTAATCTCTTCCCGGTCTTCGTTCCGTTCCAGTTTTCTTTCAATCGAGGCGTCCGAGTATGTTACGCAGCGGCGAAGGAAATCTCGAACTACTTGCTTCCGTTCTTCCGGCGACATGTCAGATTTCCTTCCTTGATTCTTCGTACTCTTCACGGCTCATCATGTAGCGGGCTGGGTTTCCTCCCCATACTTCTCCAGCAGGCACATCCTTGGTCACCACAGCTCCTGCGGCGACCACTGCTCTCTCACCGATGGTAACTCCTGGCAATACGGTAGCACCACCTCCGATTACGGCCCCCTCTCGGGCAATCACTGGCATCCACTTGCGCCTGTCTTGGCTCGGTGGATGCCTGTCGTTGAGCAAAGTTGCGTTGGGGCCGACGAATACATCGTCGCTCAGCTCGCAGATAGAGGCGATGTAGGCACCTCCCTGGACGCGAACACGGTCAC
>CAXFCF010000212.1:0-2769 GCA_964000875.1 uncultured Candidatus Poseidoniales archaeon | reverse complement strand
GTTCGCCCTGAATGGACCCATGGATCTACTGTTCTTGGTTGATGGGCAACTCTCATGCGGCACCAAGGTCAAGGGAATGGTAGACCTTCGTGTCAAGATATCACGCGACGACTCCCCCCGACTATTGAACGTCTTCGCCTCCGGGCCCCGCGTCATAGACAGGGCATACCTCGTACAGATGTATTCGCGTGAGTTGTCCGAGAGAGTAGTTGCTCCCCTTCTATCCGGATACGATGCAAACAGCATTCGAAGCGCCGGGTTCCTTGAGGACTTTGAGATGAGGGCTCGTTCCGAGATGCGTTCGTCGCTCTCGTTGGCTGGGCTCTCACTAATGCGCGCTTTCATCACCATGAACGAGACTGATGTAGACCGCTTGAACGCATACAGGCACATGGTTGAAACTCAGGACGAAGTTAAGCAAGTTGACACCGATTCCGAATTGGCTGGAATAGAAAGAGCGCGGGAAATCACCCTTGCGCGAATAGAAATGGAGAACGATGTCGCCAAAGCGAAGGCGCGTGGAGAGACTGAGGCGGCGATGGAAGCAGAGGTTCTCGAACTCAGGAAGAAGGAGGCAGAGTGGGAAGCTATCCGTCACCATGAAGACGAGAGTTCCAAGATTAGACTCTCTGAGAAGGAAGCTAAGCTGAACATGGCAATGGACGCATTCCAAACTGTGCAGGCCGCGAAGGAGAAACGTTTGCGACTTGAAGCCGAGTTGGTTCGTGAGCGGCAGGCACAAAGCGATACACTCCAAAAGGAGATTATGGAAATGGCAGCAGGCAACCAAGCACTCACCCCTGAGGTAATGGTCGAGTTCCTACGCCAACAAACCAACCAGAAGGAAGCCGACAAGTGACAAGCGTGATGGGCTAGAGTCCCGTCGCTCGTGGTGATGAATGCGCGAAACCCGTTGGAAAGACCGTCTTTTGTATTACGTTCAATATGGTCCCGAAGGGAATGGCTGAATGGCATCTGGTTCTATGCCGAGGTCTTCCTATGGGGCTTGATAGGAGTAGCTGGAATTTACTTCGTGATTAACCACATGATAGCTAACTACGGATCATATGTCTGGAACCCACAGCTTTCCATCGACCGACAAATTCCCGCCGTAGCATGGATGATCATTCCCTATGCGTCTCTCTATCTACTGACTCCCGGCGCGATATTCATCCATCCAAGAACAGAACGCGGGAGGATGGAACTTCTGCTGGCACTACAAGGGGTGGTTTTGCTCTCTGCTACACATGGTATCTTCTTCTTGCTGTTCCCTGCTGACATCGCTCTGCGCGACCAATTACCTGCTGACATTCTTGCCTACGAGGGGCTTTACGGTGCGATTTTCGAAGTGATTCACTCCATCGATAACCCCACCAATGCTTGGCCGAGTCTGCACATTACTCTGAGTTATGTCCTATGCAGGGTCATCACTATCTGGTGCGACCGCGACTTCTCTGAGAAGTTCTGGGGACAACCACTGAAAATTGTCCTATGGATCAACTGGGTTTTACTATGCATCAGTATTCTGACAACCAAGCAACACTTCCTGTTCGACCTAATCACAGGACTGACTTTGGCACTTCTATGGTGGAAATTGATGGAACCCGGATTTGAGCGCCTCGACGAGATGGGGGGCGCTGAGTTTGAGGCTGCAACCTCATCAAACGATACCTGAAACCAATTGCGGCTGTGTCAGATAGATGAACAGGCCAATGCCTGCGAACATCATCATCCAACTCCCCACCATCTTGATCATGTCAGTAGCACGCCTGAGGAAGGTCTCGACCTTCTTGCTACCAACTCCAACCACAATTGTGACGCCCATCATCAAGAGGAATACACTGAGCATTATCCCGCCCAGACCTGCAATAACGGAACTGGTACCACCGCTCAGAAGATAGCCGAGATATGGCAGTACTATGGCGGCGGTGCAGTCGACGGATGCAGCCGCATAACCAATCCCCCACAGGTACATGTTTCGACGTGGTGTGAAAGAATCGTCACTCTCGGTGGTGGAGAATCTCTGCACAACCAACTTGTCAATCCAACCAAGCAAGTGGGCGGTACCCCCCATCAGCATGAAGAATCCAAGCACAAACAACAGGATGGCGATGAATACCGCGAACCTGTGCAGATAACTACTCACATCAACGAACTCAGACAATGCGAGAACTAGGAGCCCTAAGACTGCGAAGAAGGTCAACATCCCTACGCCGGCGAGAAGACCAACTGTTGAGTGGCGCGGCATGGAACCCTTGAGTTTGCCCGACTCCACCAGTTCGTCCTCACGTAGCCTGAGACTGATGTAGTAGCCAATGTATCCAGGGAGTACAGGGAAAGCACAGGGCGAGAAGTAAACCAGAACGCCCAGTAACAAACCAAGTGCGAAGATGCCCCTGAAGCTCTTGTCAACCTCCTTCAGACCCATTCTCAGTTCTTCGGCCTCTCCCTTATTCGCCTTGACAATGGAATCATCAAACTCACCCCATCCCTCTACCGGCGTACCCGAGTTCTGCTTGCCAACGATGTAACCTTCGTGGTCAATTACGAGAAGGAGTGGAATCTGATGGGCGAAGTACGCTTCAATCAAGTCACCCCTCTCTCCAGAGGTCTCGTTGACGATTATTGAATCAGAGGCACCGGTTCCGAGAACCCATTGAGGAACGAAATAGTTCTCCTCTGGCTCTGAAGTATTGAGGTAGTCCAAATCTTCGTATGCGTACCAACTTCCAATAGATACGATCATCACTTCATGGGGACCAGTCAAAT
>CAXFCF010000211.1:0-2770 GCA_964000875.1 uncultured Candidatus Poseidoniales archaeon | reverse complement strand
CTCTGTTCGCATCCGACTCCTCTGAGGTTCTCGGCGCCGACATTTCCGAGATAGTTCCAGGAATCGAGGGTCCGCTAACTCAATTCATGGCTGCTATGCTAGCAACCAAGATCATAGCCGCCCACATCGCTTCGCTGAGATAATCCATTGACTACGATGCATTAGCCTCTTATCCATAGTGCGTCACGCCTTAGGCGTGAGAAAGCCGCTGTTCGTACTCTTCCTCCTACTCGCCACTTCGGCTACTCCGGTAGCTCAGGCTCAACAGCCCAACATTTTCCAAGAGCACTGGTATCATTCCTATGCGACTCTGACTATCGATGTTAACGCCTGGGCTGATGACTATCCGGAAATTGTAAATCTTCTCGTAGTGGGTCAAACTGAACTTGGTAGGAATCTCTGGATGCTGCAGATATCGGATTGGAGCCAAGACACCAAACCCGATGGAACTCCCAAAGAAGTTGTATACATCGATGGGGGGCATCATGGGAACGAACACTTGGGTACGGAATTGGCTTTCTTGACGGCTGAATTCTACATCGAAGGATGGGGTTCCGGTGATCAGGAAGTTATCGATGTATTGACCACGACCGAACTACATATTCTCATCATGCTGAATGCTGATGGAAATGATATCGACACTAGATGGAACATCAACCAGGTCGATTTGAACAGGAACTACGATCATTACTGGAACACTTGTCCAACGACTCAGCCTGGTAGTAGTGCGTTTAGCGAATCAGAGACCCTCGCTAACTCGATTTACATGAATGAGGTAGTCCCTGATGCTGACTTGTATGTCACCATGCACACTGGTGTTTGGATTATGCTCTATCCTTGGGGGAAATGGCCTGAACAGCCTTCTGATTGGGAGCTTTTCCACTCCATCCGGGAAGAGGTTCATGCCAATATATCGGAAATCCCCATTCAAAATGCCAATCAAGGCCTATATCCTAACTGTGGCACCAGCCGTGATTACGGCTATGGTGTGATGGGCTATCCTACCTTCACCTTCGAAACTGATGACGAGCAATGGATGCCCGGTACTGTAGAACCACTGTCTGACCGTTTGGGTGAGGAGCTCGATGTCATGCGTTACCTGATTACCAATGTCTGGTATTGGAGGGCGAGGCTCAATGTCACTTCCTTTGAATACGATGGAAACAACATCGACCTCGATGTAGTCAACTACGGACAAGCGACGACTTCGAATGCCACGATCCGCTATGTCGATGGTGGCGAGGTGATATGGACATCAGGCAATTTCAGCGTCAACGCAACCAACAGTTCCTCTGTTCGACTCGACGCATCGAACCTGACTTACACCTCTAGTGGCAATTTTGAATTGCACTATCAGAAGCGTGTGATAGATTCTTCACAGTGGGTGCAAGAATCAATCTGGGAGGATGTCATAGATATCATCGAACAGGAGTCTGCGGGCTTCCTTCCAGCACCAGGAGTCATGGTTGCTCTATTAGCGGCATTTGGAGCCGCGATGTACAAAGAACGCCGCGAAGAAGCCTTTTCTTGACAAAAAAACAACTTAAACCTCAACTTTCGTATGTTTTAGGCCACAATTGCTGACGCCTAACTTTGAATAGTCGAAGTCAATGGCATGTCTATGAAGCACAGCACAAGTTCGATTGGTAATGTAGAAGGAACTCTCATTCTCCCTCTTTTTGAGGGGTGTGATAAGGCTCCAAACAAGTCTCTCCTAGGCTTAGAGAGGGGAACCCAGTCGCAAGTCAGGGACGCGCTATCGAGTGAAGACTTCACTGGTAAGGCTGGCAGCACTCTGAGCGTCTGGTCGAACAGCAACAAGGTCCTTCTCGTGGGGATGGGCAAGCAGGACTCTCTCGATGATACAGGTGCGCGCAAGGCTGGTGCCAAGACTCTTGCCGGACTTGGCAAGCAGCACGGCAAGTCACTCACAGTCAGGTTTACCACCGGTTGGAAGATTACCCCAATGGTTGCCTTCGCTGAGGGGATGATGTTGCGCGATTACAAGTTCGACAAATACCTAGCAAAGGACGACGATGATGATGACGACGATACTCCGTTCACGGTCGACTTCCAATCCTCTGATAGGCATCAAGAGAAACTCGCGGTTGGTTGTGACAGAGCTTCAGGTATTGCCACAGGCGTCCACACAGCACGTGACTTGGGTAACGAGCCTGCGAACAAACTGTACCCGATGGAGTATGCTGCTCGTGCCAAGTCATGGGCGAAGGGTAAGTCCAATGTCAAGCTGACCGTCTATGAGTGGGATGATTTACACAAGCACAAGATGGGCGGACTGATCAATGTAGGCAAGGGAAGTGAACACAAGCCTTGCATGGTCATTTGGGAACTTAACCCGTCGGCAAAGGACGGCCCTTCACCAATAATCATCGGCAAGGGAATCACCTTCGACACTGGCGGAATCTCGATCAAGCCATCTGGAGGAATGGATGAGATGAAGTTCGACATGCACGGTTCCGCTACAGTATTCGGGCTGTTCGTAGCTCTCGAGGCGATTGGTCATCAAGGACATGTCCAGGGTATCTCCTGCATGGCTGAGAACTCACCTTCCTCCACTGCTTACAGACCCGGCGATGTAATCGACACATATTCTGGCAAGACGGTAGAGGTACTCAACACCGATGCAGAGGGTCGTTTGGTTTTGGCCGATGGCCTATGGAAGAGTGGCGAGATGGATCCAGAGTATGTCATCGACCTAGCCACATTGACTGGTGCTTGCGTTGTTGCATTGGGTCACGAAGCATCGGGA
>CAXFCF010000210.1:0-2774 GCA_964000875.1 uncultured Candidatus Poseidoniales archaeon | reverse complement strand
AAACCGTCTGCATCACTGGAACTTTGAGTAGGCCGCGGAGCGAGATTGCAGAGAGTGTAAAACAATCAGGTGGAAAGGTGGTCGGGTCTGTCTCGAAGAAACTTGGTCTGCTTATTGTAGGAGATAATCCTGGATCGAAACTAACAAAAGCAACTGGTTTTGGAATTCGTGTCGTCAATGAAGAGGAGTTTCGTGCTATGCTTGAAAGTGATTCAAACGAACATACTAGTGTCTGAACTCGAAGATTGGGTCGCTAATTGTGATTCAACCATACCAGTGATATCAGCTTCGAACTGCATTGCTTGTTCGAGAAGAGGTTCAGCATCCAATTTGATATTCGGTAAGAGATAATCTAACTTCTCGATGACACGGACAGCGGCACGTGCATCAGGTACATCGCCTGCAGTTCCCGCAATAATGGCCATTAGAGAAAGGCCGCGGCGACGAGCTTCACCGAGCATGATTCCTGTCATTCCGCCTAACATGCCCTCTTGAAGAAGATCTACCTCCATCTCCTCATTGAGGAGAAGACGGGTCTGATCGGTTGCTGCAACGCCGAGAAGGTCAGGATATTCATCGCCTTGTTCGTCCTTGCTGAAGGCATCAATGAGGACAGCAGCGCCTATGTTTTCTCTCTTAGACCATTTGAACAGAGATTCAGTGAGAGGGAGGCACATGCTTTCTTTGATAGGCAATTCAGAGATGACAACAACAAGGCGGTCGCAAGAGTCCAACTTGCACATCGGCTCACCTGAATACAAGCGAACCGGAGGCATCGGTGCGCCATCTTTGACCAAGCAGTATGGGGGAAGCTCAGGGTGGCGGACACCACCAATAAATTCCAACTCTAATTGATCGATGAGGTGATGGGCAACGATTGTCGAAACCATCCCTTGAGTAGGAAAACATGAGACAACAAGAGCGTCACTGAAATCATGTGACTCTGAGACACGCACGATTGGTTCTGTGAACATATAGGCTGGCCAGACGTCAACGGGGAATAATTGTATGCGATGGCTGGAATAGATGGAATGATGGCCGACGAAGTCAACCCCCTTGGGGTGGAACAGACCGCGTTGGTCGAAGAAGATACTGAGGTAAAGGAAAGGAAACGAACAAGGAAACCAATCGACCCTTTCGACCTTGGAAGAGTTCCTGTTTACAATGATGAGAGGAAGTTCTCAATTTCACCTTCATCTTGGAACAACTTCGTCGCTTGTCCACGAAGATTCTGGTTGTCAAGACGACGGTTGCCTCGTAAGGCAGGAATGGCTGCGAGTGTAGGGACAATCGTGCATGGAGCCCTTGAAGACATCCTTCTTCTCGATCTTGAAGGAAAAGAAGACAATGAGAAAGGGTGGGTACCTGTAGTGATGGAGCGTCTCCTCAATAGTCAATGGGAGGACGAAAAGAAGAGATTCTTTGCTCATCAACGACAACCTAAGTGGAAGGAAGAGAGTCGGGAGAAGGCAATGCAGCTTCTCGGCGGTTCGATGGATATCGTTCTGAAACGGTCTGGTGTCGGCCTGATGCCGCTAGAAGATGTTACAGTAGGATTCTGGAAATGGGTTCAGAGTTTGATGGGGGCTGTTGAAGGGGAATTGAAGACATCTGATGGGAAAATAATGGGCCGACTCGACGTCATGATGTACGATATCGATACATCGGGAGAAGTCGTTGGATGGATCGTTGCTGATCTCAAGACAGGTCGCCCACCGACCGATGGAGTGTATGATACTGTCAGTCGCCAACTTCGGTTGTATCGAGACCTCCTGAGTGAAAATAATCCCGACCACCCCCCCATCACCTCTGAGGCATGGTATTCTGATGGATCGAAAGTGTTCACTGCCAGAGGCGACTCAGTGCTTGAAGAAGCCTTTGCGGCATGGGACGCTATGTATCCTACACCTGAACCCCCCCCTGCAACGCCATCTAATGATGCGTGTGGGTTCTGTGAATGGAAAGCGTGGTGCCCGGCTTACCTTCCATTCCGTCAGAATGAGCCTAATCTAGGTTCTTTCAGTGATCTGGCATTACATGTTGAACGCTACGAAGAAGAGACCGGGGCTGCAGTATTCAGCGTGTGTGCTGCTACTGATGATGAAGGGGGGGTCATTTCTACAGACCGATTCATTGGCGGTACTTTAGAAGATCAATCGAAAGAAGTTTTTGAAGAAATTCGGGCGGCTGGATGGGACGAACCTATCTTCTGTAGCTCGATCCTGACGCAGAATGGGACCCTGCGTATTGGACATTGGTCGGATGTGCTGCCTTATGCACCGATTGTCGGTGTCGTTGAAGGTAGAATGGAGGGTGCTCCAGAACTGAAAAAGAAAGAGAAAGGAGTGGAGGAGACTCCAACCGCTGCACCCGTCAGTAATCCAGATGAAGAACCGGACCCTGCCGGTGCATACTACGAGGGTTTGCTTCACGACGGATACTCAGAAGCAATCGCTCTGAAGCACACAAAAATGTACTTCAAAGATTTTGAAAAACAGTGATTCAACCGCCGAGGGCTAATGAATCCTTGACTGCTTGCTTACCCGCTTCATCAAGACCTCCTGCGGGTGAACTGAGCCAATGAAGATAGGAGACATCACTAGCTAGAACTTCAGTCAAAGTCTTTCCAAGATGTTTTCCGAAGGCGATGACGATATCACCGTCAGAGTCTATTCGAAGTCGTCCTCGCGAATCAATCTGCTCAAGATCTTCAAGGCGTAATCCTGCTGCTGATTCATCATCTGAGTGAGAACTTCCTCCCATCGCTTCCAGAT
>CAXFCF010000209.1:0-2780 GCA_964000875.1 uncultured Candidatus Poseidoniales archaeon | reverse complement strand
CAAAGTGGCAGGCAGAGAACCCTGAAGGTAAGTGGCGTGACTCTTTGGGGTCGGTCATCGGAAAAAAGCCCGATGCCGAGACTACAGCCGCCTTGGAGGCATGTGTGGCGAGACTCAGGATACTTGGTTCAGGCAAAGCTGATGTTGATCCACCCAGCACTATCGATGAGTTCCGAGCATGGTGGCGAGATGGCCCCTGATTCACTCCTCTTCGCCGCGGGCTTGGGGGACTAATCTGGCATTTGCTGGAAGTTTTACCTTACCTGCGTCGAACTCGAATGATTTCGGATGTGCACCGAAGATGCTGCAGAACAGAAGCCCGACGCCGATGCCCATAGGTAGTCCGGTCAGGATTCTCTTGAGGTTGTTGGATTCGTATGAGGTGATGGCTTGGATACCGCCATCCAATGCGACAGGGAGCAAAAGGGCACCGATTATGCCAAACGCCAGATAGAGGCGCCGGTCGTTGTAGTATAGCGACTCAACCTTCTCATCGGGCAATACTGAAATCAGTGTGTCTCGGAAAGTCCAACGGTTTACTCCACGTCGCCGGAATATTGCCCCTCCAACGATAACACCAGCGAGGATACCAATATCACGGGTGCAGACTGGCATCTGGTTGCCATTCAGTTCCCATGTTCGGTAATGTTTCTGATGGCAGTTGAGGTCGCCCAAGCCGTATATTAGAGCGGAAAAGGGATCGAGTTTACTCCAATCAAACATCCCGCCGTGTTCTGCTTGGTCATGGCCCATCGAACCGCCATCCTGCTGATTGTTTCCCCAAGAACCGAAGCCATCTGTTGAGGCGTAATCGAGAGCGTTGGCGCGTCCTGATAGTTCGGGTACGGTATTCGTTGGAAGGAGGAGGGGGACTAGGAATGAGGAGAGGAGATAGAATGCCGCTATTCCTATGACCCAGTCAGAGACCTTCTTCTCGCGCCTCCGGTCTGCTAGGCCACTTCGCTCGGTCATATGATTAAGGAGCCATAACCGAACCATCACCGTTTGGGTAGGGGCAATTGCTTTGACCGAACTATAGGTAGGTGAACTATGGTTGAGGTGAAGGTGTCTGATCTTCTGGGCATTAGCCTAGTGATGGGCATCATGGTTGCTACCATGGGTAGTTTCGTTGCCTTCTTCTCGACTGGGATGGAAGGTGACCCGCTAGAAGCGTTGAGGATTGGTGGCTATGTCGGTGCCGCTGCTTGTGGTATCACTTTGTTGTATGGCGGTTGGCGCCTGTTCGAGATTAAGAGCGGACGAGGCAACAAGAAAGAGGTCGATGTCACCGCACAGATGCGGGATGTACTCGTACCAGTAGAGGCACATGCGGCTGGTTTGTCCTGGGCTTCTGAGAGGCCGTGGCGCTGTTCCACTCATGTGCGTAAGGAGCAAGGGACGCTTACAGTTGATCTTCACGATTTAGATTTGGCAGGAGCTCGCCGAGTACTCGATTTAATCATCGAGAATAGGCCAAAGTGGGGGCGCCTAAGAATCATCACGGGAAGAGGCAACAGATCAAGCGGTAGTCGTCCTGTTATTCGTCCGATGGTCTCCGAGAGGCTGGATACGGTGGCAACCGCTCTGGACTGGCAGAAGCTGAGCAAGGCCGGCTCAATTACCCTCAGACCTATGGGGAAGCGACCTACATTTGGTAGGTGGTTGGTCAGATTTGTCGTCTTCGTACTGCCGATAACCATCTCGATGTCGCTTTCGTTCGAGGAACTCGCAGGTAGCGGGGCTCGTGAGCAGGGGCGTAATTTCGGCATCGCCGCCGGTCTCATTCTTACTGGTTTGTTGGCTTCCTACCGCGAGAGATGATACCCTTCCTCGTATATCGTCTACATTCATGTTGTACGGTTAGTTAATGGTATGCGCCTAATGCCAGAGGAGCATGAACAAGACCGTGGTACTGGTTGGTGTAGTGTTTCTTGGCCTATCTCTAATCATGACTGTAGTTGGGACTTTTGCAAGCGGTTCGGGCATCGATAATCTGGAAAATATCGACGATTCTCCGTTACCCTACTATACGAACTCATCCAACGGTTCTGTGACATTCACATTCATCGATGAGGATGATGCTGGATCCGTTCCCTTCGAGGTATTAGTTGGAATAGACTATATCGATGAGGATGAGGATGGTTTTGTTGACGGTTGCGAACAGTTCGATGTCAAGGTTACCGATGAGAGCGGAACGGATGTGACTGAGTATGTCTTAACCCGCGGTTGTAAGTACGATGTTTACACTGCTGAAGATCCAATACATGACGGCTTGGTCGTTCACACATATGTTTGTGATACATACTACGGTGATGCTGAGTGTAACGTCGATTCGAATTACACCGTTTCAGTTACGATGAATGATACTGGCGAATCAGTCGACTTCATTCTTTTCGATAACGATGCTTACATGATTATGATCTTAGGAGCCGCTTTCTCAGAGGTTGGCGAGCTACTTGGCGGATTGGGTATTGCTTCGTGTGGCTGCTGTGGGATCGTGCTCGGCCTAATCATCCTCATCATTGGCCTTGTAATGGGTGGAGGTCAAGCACCTCAAACGATGATGCAACCTGTATCAGGTCAAGCAGTAGCTGGTGTTGATGCGCAGATGGGACAACCTGTAGAACAGCAGGGTTACATCCCACCGCCACTATTGGACTAATTTGGCGCCTGCAGACCTACTCACGGGGCGAGGTCACATTAGCCAAGGACACACCTTGTGGACTATTGGCAGTCGTTACCATGATATGTTACCAGATATTCCTTAGACATGTTAGCAT
>CAXFCF010000208.1:0-2794 GCA_964000875.1 uncultured Candidatus Poseidoniales archaeon | reverse complement strand
TCCATCCACTTGTGTAAGGTACGTTCTGGTTGTTCTGCTAATACTAATTCAAACTTGGATAATTCTGGTGGGAGGGGTTCTTGTGGATCTTCACCTAATGGTACTAATGTGAAGTCGCCTGCATCTAAAACTCTCCATCCTGATGATGCCCAGGGTTGTGAGCGAACAAAGTCTACGACTGCTTGCGTCTCTATCTTCGGCACCCTCAAGTGAAGCATGTTGCTCGAACCTCCGAGCGTGTTGTTCCGCTTGACGGTGACGGAGGTTCTCTATGTCTGGAAAAGGTACCGGGCTCTGGCTCGTGGGGCTTGGCCCGGGTGACTTGGGAAATATGAGTCTCGATGCTGTTGAGGTTGCTAAGGGGTGCGACTATAGGTTCCTAGAAGGTTACACTGCCCTCCTTCCGGAAAATCAATTCGAACGTTTGGAAAAATTAGTTGGTGGATTTTCTAAGGTAATGAGGCCAGAGGTGGAAGAACCTGATGAAATATTGACGCTTGCAAAGGACGCGAAGGTTGCGTTGATGGTTATGGGTGACCCTTTGCAAGCAACGACGCATGTGGATTTGCAACTTCGTGCTGCTGATTGTGGTGTAGAATGCCATGTCGTGCACGGGATTTCAGTCACAACTATTGTGCCTGGCGTGGTTGGGTTGCAATCATACAGATTCGGAAGGCAGGTAACTTTGGCCTATCCATATGGAGAATACTTAGCAACCTCTCCGTTCCAACTTATCCAGAATAATAGAGAGGGGGGGTTGCATACGTTAGTTCTACTCGATCTCGATCCAACAGGAATGGGTATTGAAGAACAGCGACCAATGAGTCCAAAGGATGCGATATCAATTATCAAAAAATCATCAAACAAGGAGGGTGTCGACATATCGGATTGGATGGGGGTATTGTGTAGTGACTTGGGTACAAGTTTACAGATGGTTATGTTTGGTACTCTCGATGAGATTGCAGCATCAGATGGCGGCCGAATAAACTGTCTCATAATACCAGGAAGATTAGATGATATGGAATCAAGAGCTCTTGAGAGGTGGCGGTTCTAAGGGCCGTTGACCTCAAGCGTGGTGGGTGTGTCGGGTTAGTTGAGGTTGGAGTATGGCGGGGCCTTCTAAAGTTGAGTTTCCAGGTGGAAACAAACAGAAGATCCGTATGCGCGGGACGAAGAGAGCTTCTGATTCCGTTCAGAAAAAGTTGAGGAAAAGTCTCGACTCTTTACGGGATAACCCTCGCTCTACTCTACCTGAGATACTTGGGCCAACATCACAGGGGTTCGGTAGACGAGATAAGATGAAAGCGTGTATGAAGGATATCGATAGAGTCCTCGCTAGGCAGAATGACAGTGCGTGGCTTAAGAAGCGGATGGCGAAGAAGGGGGGTGACTTGATTGCAAAGGCTCTCGCGGGTTCTTTGGTCGCGGCAATGGAGGAAGAAATTGACACTGTGGCTGTATTCCGTCACCCTGTATACGGCAACGCTTCGTATGTTAGGAGGGGGACTGGTAGGCCGGCTTACATGATTGGTTTGCAGGCTCACACTAACCCAAGACTACGTCTGTTACCTTGGGAAGAGTTAGCGCGGTCTGGTTACTGGTTCTTCTCGTGGAGGGGGGGTTTTGTCTGTACAGGTATCAACGCTGACCCCCCGCGTGAGTGGTTAGAAGACATGCTTAGGGCAGCTCCATTGAATTTTGAGGAACCTGTTGATGAAGGTGGCCGGTGGTTATGTGGAGAGGAGGATAATGCTGTTACTCTTGATTTCCATAATGGAGTAGGGGTTACTATCGGCCTCAAGCGGTTAGCGTCCACTAAAGATCCCTTTATCCAAGATATCGCCCTATCTATGATGCCACCTCGGTTGGGTGATGTGTCTGATTATTGTGTGACTTACTCTCCAGATGGGTGGCCTGAGGATAAGTTAGTCCCAAGTGATGCAGAATCAGCAATGACTCCACACTTGGAAAGATGGTTGAGAATGGAAATCCCTGACTCTGAACTTGGTGGGATTCTACATGATGCCTTTTGTGAACAATTGGATGAAGGTTACATGATTGGTCGGAGGTGGTACTCTATTGAAGATATGGACGGGTTCATCGAAGATCTACAAGGAGGGAAATTGGAGAAAGAGGCTGTGCGTTCGGCTTTGGAATCGTTAGAAGGTGGTGTTAGAATCGACTCTAATGGAGATGCGCACTGGCTCGCGCAAGATTTTGTTCGACTTTCAGAAGGAACTGCTTTCTCACTTTTGAACGGTGTTTGGGGCAAGGTTGGCCTTGATGTATTGCAAGATATGTTTTCAATAGATGAGGGTGAAGCGACGCCACATTATGAAAAACAACTAGGCTCAGGTAAATCGTTCGGTGGATTCCTAAAGAAGCTTGAAGATCAAATGAGTGGGACGCGTATTCGTAAGAGGTTTCCTTGGGGAAGTGGGGTGCTTCCAGATCCTTTGGACTTCGCTGATCTTCTGATTAAGAAGGCACGAGTCGATGGCCTGGGTTCAACGACTAGTATGGCTAGGAAAGTCAAGGGTGATTCATCAAAGGCGATGGGTTGGGCTTGGCTCTGCGTTCATGGTAAGGAGGAAAGTGAAGCGTGGCACTTTGAAAGTTCGATTCGAGATAAGGGTGGTGATTGGGTTCCTGCTCTAACCAAACTTTGGGAGGTTAGTGGGGATGTCTGTGACGGTGCTGGTGACGATGGATACCGTGAAGCAATGGATGTTTTGAAGAATGCTTCTGGAACTCTAGGTGAGTTGCCTGAGTGATTGTTACTCTACTTGTGTGG
>CAXFCF010000207.1:0-2799 GCA_964000875.1 uncultured Candidatus Poseidoniales archaeon | reverse complement strand
AGAATGGATGTACTGATGAACGACGCGAATGTTGAGGATATCTCACTTGATGGAACCAACATCCCCATCTTCGCATACCATAGGAAGTTCGAATCGGTCGAAACCTCAGTCAAGTGGCCAACAGACGACGAGTTGGAGTCGTATGTCATCAAACTAGCTCAGCGATGTGGTAAGCACATCTCGGTCGCAGAACCATTGCTCGATGCTACCCTGATGGATGGTTCTCGAATCGTCATGAAGCTCGGTCATGAGATATCTACTAGGGGTTCTACTTTCTGTATCCGAAGATTCAGGGAAGATCCGTTCTCCCCATGTGACATAATCGCTTTCCGCACCATGACCTCACTGATGGTAGCCTACCTGTGGATAGCTTTCCAGCAAGGTATCTCGATGCTGTTCGTAGGTGGTACTGCTTCTGGTAAAACGACAACCTTGAACGCGATGTGTTTGTTCATTCCATGGCAGATGAAGATTGTCAGCATCGAATCCACTAGAGAGGTTAACATCCCTCAACCCAACTGGATTCCGGGGCTGACCCGACAAGGGTTTGGTGGTGAGTCTGACGAGGGTGTAATCGGTGAGTTCGAACTACTCAAAGCAGCACTTCGAGAGCGACCTGAGTACATCATCGTCGGTGAGATTCGTGGTGCTGAAGCTTATGTTCTGTTCCAAGCGATGGCTACTGGACACTGTTCTTACTCGACCGTCCACGCCGACTCCGTACCTTCACTTGTACACAGGCTAGAGAACAAGCCAATCGACATCCCAAGAGTCCTACTTCCTGCACTGGAGGCATGTGCTATTCAGATTCAAACCAGAATCAACGGTCGCCGTGTTAGAAGAACCAAGCAACTCGTTGAAATTGTCGGCGTCGACCCACACAGTATGGAGGTCATCACCAACGAGGTTTTCAAGTGGGATCCATCTCGTGATGATTTCGACTTCTCAGGTAAATCCTATGTTCTCGAGAAGATTATGGTCAAGATTAATTTTTCACAGGAACAGATGAGAGATGAATTGAGGACGAGGAAGAGAATCCTTGACTGGATGGTACTAAACGATATCAGGAAGGCAGACCAAGTTGCCCAGATTATCACGGAATACTACGTGAGGCCGCAAGCGGTATTGGCGAGGGTAGACGGTCTCCAGTGAGTGAGGTGAGCTGGTGGCGGACAAGCCGGAGGAAAAAGTCAGGTTCGAGGGAATGACCCTCAGCGGCTGGCAGAAGTTCTCCAACATCTTCATCGGGCGCTTCATCCGAAACCGTGTTCGCGCTGACAAAGACCTAGGGAAGACTTTGATTCAAGCGGATATCCGCGTGATGCCTGAGGTCTACAAGGCGACTGCGATTATGAGTACAATCGCGTCTTTCACCATCTTCATCGGAATCCTCGTCATCGCCTTCATGCCCGAAATCGGTGCCTTCGCCTTCTGGGAGGGATTGCAAGATGAGACCACTGTGTTCCCCTGTATCGACTGGGCTTTTTGGAACGGTAACGACATCGATCCAAACCTAGCATGGGGAGGTGAAGGGCCAGACGGAGTATGGGTTGACTACGGTGGATGTCCACACTACAAAACCAGAGTAGTACCACCGATTGCCGAATACGGTATCATCGCTATCTGTGGATTGTTCGGCCCAATTGGATCCTACAAGTACTTCATGGGCTCCGCTGAGAAGATGCGAGCTCAGCGAGCAGAGAAGCTAGAGAAGTACCTCCCTTACGCAGCATCCTACACCGCTGCGATGTCGGCAGCCAACGCTACTCCAGCCAAGATCTTCCGATCACTGGCTGTCAATGAGGAAATCTACGGGGACATCGCCTACGACTGCGCGATGATTTATCGTGACATCACCCTCTTAGGAATGGATCTAGTCACCGCAATCAAACTCTCAGTGAATCGAGCCGCATCACCATGGGTCTCTGAGTTCTTCCAGGGTATGGTCGGTACATTGACTTCTGGTGGTAATCTGAAGATGTACTTCCTGAACAGAGCGGAGCACTACATGCGAGAGAATCGCATTCGCCTAACTGTCTTCCTAGAAACCCTGGCGATGATGGCTGAATCGTATGTTGTCGTCGCAGTCGCTATGCCACTATTCCTGATTGTCATGCTCGTCATCATGTTCTGGGTATCTGGTTCTGGTTCGCAACTTTCTGAAGGTATGGTCTACCTTGTCGTCCTCGGCGTACTACCAGTCATTCACATCTCTTACAGCGCGCTAGTCTGGCTGATGAGCAAGGAGCAGGAGATGTGATTTATGGCGCGACGAAGCAAAAAGAAAATTCGCGTCGACCTAGACCTGCCAAAGGACGACAAGACACGATCGACTTTCATCGCGATTACACTCAGTAGTGCATTCATCGGCCTGATATTCATCACCTTCTGGGCAACTAACGCCAGCCTTGTCTTCGGTGTTCTGGCGCCGGCTCCCCCAAACGGCAATCCGGTGTTCATCAACACCGCTTGTGGATTCGACCCGAACTCCGGTTCACCTGACTACTCGCAGAACGAATCATGCTTCTTTACCAAAGAACGGCCGGCAACCCAAACCATGGTTTTGGAACTGGATAACATCAAGGCACCTGGTGTGGGACAGCAGTTCGATGTCCCCGGTATAGCGCCAACGAGACTGGGAACCATGGCTCATCCCCCTCAAGAGATGAAGGTAACCTGTACCGCAAAAGCTGACCAGGACTTCCCATTCACAATCACCATCTGGGAGCCTTCAATGGGTGGAGGACTGGGAACTTCGCACTCCGTCAACGCGGTGACCAACCAAGAAGGGTGTGAGAT
>CAXFCF010000206.1:0-2800 GCA_964000875.1 uncultured Candidatus Poseidoniales archaeon | reverse complement strand
TGAGAGCAATCTCCTTGGTCGTGCTGATGGTGTTGTCAACTTCGTTGGCCGTGATGGATGTCGCGGCAAGCAACTCGAAGCAGTACCCAGCGGCTAGGAATCCTTTGGATCTAGCGACTGGTGACTTCGACTGTGACGGCGATGAGGACATCGTGACCGCTAGTGAGATGGGCAACTTCCTGACCATTCTCTGGAACGATGCTGGAACTTACCAGGACAGAACCGATGTTTGGGTGTCGAACAACGCATCCAGGCGAGCCGGTTTCACCGACATCGCTGACATCGGCAATGTTGAGACCGGTGACATCGATGGTGATGGTAACGATGACATCGTCTTCTATCAGGGCAACATCCAGGTCTTTGGGTCTGCGGAAGTAGTCCGTGGTAACGTCACTGTTCTGACCAACGCTGACTGTGATGGTACCTTCACCGAAGATGCTGTACACACAGTGGGTGACTTGGTTTGGACGATTGAAGTAGCCGACCTGAATGGTGACAACGCAGACGACATCGTTGTTCTGGAGTTGCAGGACATCGCATCGGGTACGCAGCGTATCTTGACTTTCCTCGGAGGCTCGCAGAGGAACAACGCGGCAACCAACCACAAGGTGACAACGCTCGATAACTTGGCGAACAAGGTGTACGCTGATCTTCGTCTCGGAAACTTTGGAGAGGCTGTCGCAGGAGGGCCGATTACACAGGATTGCGAGGACATAGACGCTTTCATCCACTACAGAACCGGCTTCAACGCCGCAACTGGATACGCTCCAGGTGACTGGGACAATGTGACTATCTTGGAGTTCGAATGCACCTTGGACACTTTCTCGGCTTGGAACGACCCACAGAAGGCTCACAACATCAAGTTGAACTCGCCTTCGGGTAGCTTCGACATAGGTGACCAGGACGGCGACGGTAAGATCGACATCATGGTCATCACCGACTTGACTTCACTGAACATCAGCACCTGTGCTAACGCACCTTGTGCATCTCAGTCGAACTGGGCTTTGAATCCTATTTCTCCGGGAGTGGGAGACTTCATCCCCGCATCGGTTGAGATTCAAGATGTCAACCAGGATGGCGAAATGGACTTCGTCGTGCCTACCTATGCGACCATCACCAACCTACAGGGTGCGTCCGGTAACTCCGTCATATCCTACAGCACCGAGAATCTTGAGGATTTGAACACTGTTCAGATCATTCTCTCGGATGGTTCTGGTGGATACTTCGACCCACAGTCGATGCCAGTCGGTCGCAGACCCACTATGGTTCTAGTTGGCCAGTTCGCTGGTGGAGCTAACAGCGCTCTCGATTTGGCCGTAGGTAACCGTGACTACATCTTCGGATACAGTAACGGTGCTCTACACATGGACACCAAGGGTTGTGCATTCGACCCAATCAACCCGCAGTTGAACGGATTTGGCTGCGGTAACCTCGATGCTGTCTCGATTGTTCAACTGGACAACGAGGATGTAGGAATCAGTGGCATGACCATCTCGCCAGCCAGCTACAACCCAGAAACAGGTAGGGCTACTATCGGTGAGGGAACCCGTGAGGTCAATGTCACCGTACAGAACACTGGATTGGACACCATTTCCGGTAGCGTCGATGTGGAGGTAGCCGTCAAGGAGATTACCGGTGGAACAGACACTGTGGTTTATTCGAACGACTACGAGACCTCAGCAACTGTCAACTGCGCCGGTGGCTGCACTTGGTCATCCATCGACTACGACACTGAGAATCTGTTCTGGCACGAGGAGGTAGCAGCTAATCACTCCAACAACCCCGAGGGTTGGGAGGCAGATGTCAACCCAACTGACTACATGTGGGCAGGCACCTGGCACGCCAACGCATCGAACAACAATGTGATGGAGAGTGGCTACTATGGTAACCAGGATGAGGCTCTTATCCTGCAGGATGTCGACTTGTCTGGTTCCGACAGCGCATCACTTGAGTTGGATCTCTTCTGCAGCTCCGGCTACAGTGCAGTGCACTATGTCAACTCGCAGGGACAGATTAGCGGTATGGTCATCTACGACGATTCCTGTAACATCGACATCTTCACCGAGGACGATGGTTGGATGCCTGTCGTTTACCGTGGCGGTTACGACATCATCAGAATCAACGAGTACTTCCGTAACGGTGGTTCGATTGAGTATACTAGCCAAATTTACCATGTGACTGGAACTAACAACAGCTGGATTGACTTCCAGGGCAACAACTCGCTAGATCTGACCCCATGGGCAGGAGAGACTGTCGACATCAGGTTCCGCTTCCGCAGTGGATACATGGGATCGGTTGCAAGGGACAACGAAAGCCAGAACACTCAGTGGGATGGCATGGCGTTCGACAACCTAACTGTCAAGAAGACAGTCACTTCGTTCGGTAGCATACAGCCTGTTCAGCAGACTCTAAATCTGAACAACTTCGCTCCCGGTGATGAACAAACGATTACTCTGAACGCATACTTCACCAACGATACTGAGTACCTCATTGAGGGTTCGATTACCAACCCGGTCGGACTCAACAACGAGGACTCTTCGAACGATGATACCCGTTGGAAGATGAGTGTTCTGAATCTGTACGATCCTGCTGTAAACGAGATTACTTCGTTTGAGAAGGGTCAGTTGTACGCATCCGGATCCATGCCGATTGATGTTATCGTCGAGAACGCGGGTAACACAATCATGGACTTCGATGTCGAAGCTACGGTCTACACCGCACAGCCGAACGCGTTGTTCTCCAATCAATGTAAGAACATGGAGGACTTTGAGCCGAGCTCTTGTGCCTACATGTTCGGTGA
>CAXFCF010000205.1:0-2802 GCA_964000875.1 uncultured Candidatus Poseidoniales archaeon | reverse complement strand
GAAGAGGAAGAAGAATCTGAAGAGGAATCCGACGACAGTGACGAAGAATCCGAAGAGGAAGAAGAATCTGAAGAGGAATCCGACGACAGTGATGAAGAATCCGAAGAGGAAGAAGAATCTGAAGAGGAATCCGACGACGATGACGGCGAAACCGAAGAGGAAGAAGACTCCGGGGAGGAGACTGACTCAGAAGAGGATTCCGAGATGGATGCCGCATTGGCTCAGTTGACCGGTTCTGCTCCAGAGGAAGAAGGACAATCTGACGATTCCGCAACCTCTGGAGGCGAAAGAATCTGCCCGATTTGCAACGCCTCCAATCCAGAGGGAGCCAATGTCTGCGGCACCTGTTCATTTGAGTTTGAGTGAAATACTGTGAACCACACCGATGCAGCGGCATCGGAAATTGGATTCTAGCGCCTCATGTTTCAGGCCAATCGGCAAATGGGTCATCCCCCTCTTCCGGCTGAGATTTGCCTTCACTTGTTGAATCAATGAATTGCGTCACTTCAGGGGGTTTCTGAATTGAACTTGAATCTAAGTTAGATAGGTCGATACCCAATCCAGTATCACCCCTAGTTGTATCTCCTTCGGGCGAGAGTAACTCACTCAATGCAGAATCGTCCAGCACCAACTCATCTCTTGCTATGCCAGCCATTGCTTCTACAGTGCCCACACCATACTTCTCAGTATTCTCCTCAAAACCGCCAGAACGTCTTACTGTAGACGGTTCGTCAGGGAGTATAGCTGAATCGAACTCATCTAACTTAGGAACGCTAGATCCAACAATAGGCGAGAGTTCCTTGAGAAGATCATACAACTCCCTAGACTTGCAATCTCCGGACTCATACTGAGTGATTGCCTTCTGCCAAGCCTCATGGTACCGTGATCTTGCAGAGTACGACTGAGCGATTCCTACTGTGGCAGAATCTAGATCCATGCCCATTCCAATTGCCCTTGAAAACAACTTTTCGGCGAGCCGGTGCTTGCCTGATTTGAGGGCACATTGAGCAGCCCTCTCACACGCATCCTGACGCTCAGGGAACTTTGATAGTACCTTTCTATAGATTTTCAGGGCTCCTTTGAAATCCCCCAGCTGTTCGAGAACCCCGCCGTGTCGTACGGCAAACTCTGGTTCCGCCTTCCACTTTGCTGAAGCAACCTTGAGAAGTTTTGATGCTTCTTGCAAATCCCCATTGGCCATGGCAGCACGCACTTCTGCCATAATCTCGTCCGGACTTGCCATGGTTAACAATCTCCGAGATGGGGCTTCGGTCACAAAGGTACCGACAACACCCCCTTCAACAATGCTGCACCAAAGGTGCAGTACCCGAAGGGTTCATGCGATTCCGGTAGAGCGAGACAATCATGAGCGATGCAAACCAGGACGAGAGCCTCCCTGGTATGGGTTCGATGATGACACCTCTGCTTATGTTAGTCATGATGTCTTTCCTCCTCATAAACCCAACAATAAGGACGACTCTCTCTGCTGGTGCTGATTCTGTAATAAGTCCGCTAATTCCTTTCTCAGACCAATGGTTCGTACTGACAGTCACGCTGGTCGGATCATCGATAATGGTAGTCAACACCGTGTTCCGTTCTTTCTTCATGGATCCCATCAAGCAGGCACACCTTGCACACCGCCAAAAACAACTCCGGAAGTTGATGAACGAAGCGCGGATTAACCGTGACACTGCTGGCTTAGAGAAGATGCAGAAAATGCAACAAAGGCTCCTACCAGAGCAAATGAAACTACAGAATTCAATCATGAAGCCTATGATGTTCACATTCATCTTCATAATAGCCATATTTTCCTGGATGGCTACCAGCGTTGAAGGATTCAGGGTCGACTATGTTAGTCTCCCTTGGCACCCTGAATGGAACCTATTGACAGACAAGATACTGATATTCCCTGCATGGATTGCTACTTACATATGCACCTCAGCACCTCTTGGCAGAGTCGTCGACCGCCACATCAAATTGTTTCGATACAGAAGCCATCCAGTGGTGGTTGCAGGCGAATCGATACCCGAGCCCATGCTCGCCGAACTACAGGAGAAGACAAGCACTTCCAACAAGTCACGTTCCAGAAGATCTAGAGATGGCCCCCGTAAGAAAGGAGATACAGTTTCACAAAGCCAAGGATCTGTCGCGCAACCTCTAGAAGGTACAACTTGCCCAGATTGTGACTCCAGTGATGTCGAAAGAGCGCCTGACGGTAGACTACGCTGTGTCGTTTGTCGCCACTCTTGGAGGCGCTGAATTGGTTAAACTAACCGTGAGCGGCCACCCTGGTAGCGGCACTTCGACATTGGTCGACCTTATTTGCCAGAGAAGGGGTTGGACTTCTCTTAACGGCGGTGAGGTCTTCAGAGAGGAAGCAAAGAGGAGAGGTATTGATTTGGAATCATTCTCTAAAATGACAGTTGAAGAACCCCAAATAGACAAGGATTTGGATGCAAAGTTGGTCAATGCCATGAATGACCCCAAGGGCCCCCAAGTCGTTGAATCGAGACTTTCCGGATGGTGGGCTATGCACGAGGGCATAGGTTGTGTTAGACTCTGGCTTGAGGTGTCTGTCGAAGAACGTGCTCGCCGTGTCGTGAAGAGAGAAGGTGGTTCGGTTGATGAAGCGATGTTAAGGATCATTGAGCGCATGAACTCAGACCAAGCCCGTTATTCCAATCTCTATGAAATCAATCTGGAGATGATGACGCCATACAACCTAATCATCGAAGCCGATGACAGACTACCCGATGAACTCGCTGACTTGGTTGAGCAGGCACTTGAAGACGAATGGAGGTG
>CAXFCF010000204.1:0-2827 GCA_964000875.1 uncultured Candidatus Poseidoniales archaeon | reverse complement strand
GCTTTACAGCGTTAAGTTACACATTATTTCAGCAGAGGATTCAACAAGTGGCATATTATCGCAGTGCCATGAACCCGTTGTATGATTCTGATTCCTACATGATTCGCCAGAAGGTGCTCAAGTTGTTTGGCGAGACATTCCACATCTACTCCGACGAGTCGATGACTCAACTGGTAGGCTATTGCAAGCAAAAGGCGTTCAAGTTGAAGGAGGATATCAGGATATTCAATGACGAGGAGCAGACCACGGAACTTCTGACCATCAAGGCGCGTAGCGTGCTCGACTTTGGTGCGACCTACGATATCGTAGACGCGACTACTGGCGAATCACTTGGTGCTCTACGCCGAAAGGGTTTGAAGTCGATTCTCAAGGATAGTTGGATAGTGCTCGCGCCAGGAGATGTAGAGCTCGGAACTTTGGTGGAAGAAAGCTCCTCTCTTGCTCTCTTCCGTAGGTTCCTTCCATTTGTCAAGTGGATTGCGCCTCAAGAGTTTGACATGGTTCTCAACCACGGTGGGGGCGTTCGATTCACTCAGAAGCATAACCCGTTTGTTCGCAAGTTGAAGATAAATGGGGTCAAGTCTTCGGGAATCGATCCACGCATGGTTGTAGCTGCAGGCATCCTTCTCTCGGCCATAGAGGGCAGGCAGAATTAGATTGGGTAGTTATCACTCGGACTGAATCACTTTGACTCCCTTGGGCCAAAGTACCAGTATCAGTGTCCTCTCGCGGGTCTTTGGATTGTGCTCAGTATCCGGATCCATCCAGACAATACTTCCCGAAGGGTATGTCCCGAACTCGTCGTATACTTCACCGGTTAGCACCAGATAAGCCTCCCCTCCAGGGTGCATGTGAGGCATGAAAGCCTCGACTTCGACCTCTGCATCTGCATCATAGAGCACCAGCGAGCAATCTCCTTCGCGCTTGATGCGCCCGAGACGAACTCCAGTTCCGAAGTCCTTCCAGCGTATGTTCTCCTCCATCCACGCCTCGTCGATGGTGAATCCGAGCCAGTCAGACAAGTCATGGCTGAACGACATCATTCTGCGTGAGAGGGCATCCGACCAAGAGCCTTCGCGCGTAGGGTTGATTGCTGGAGCGCTACTTTCGCATCCTGATGGTCGACATCGTGTACACGCCGTCCTTCCCTCCGGCATCCCCGTACGAGGGCTACCTGTACCTACTCGTTATCCCGTTCTTACTACGCTTAATTCTGGTCTTACCACCCTTAATCGACATGGTTCAGAAGTTCTCTCCGGAACGTAAGTTGGTCATGCAGACGATTCGCTCGCTCAAAATCAAAGGACTCTGGTTGATTATCACCAACGAGGTATTGGCACTATTCTTGCCGTTCCTGTTAGCGCTCTATGCTAGAACCCTGTTCGACCCGATTGGTTGGGAGGGATGGGATCAGACTCCATCGAACGCGATATATCTCCTGATAGTGGCGGGAGCATCGTGGGTGTTTGGTGACTTCCTACGAGTTGCCAGAACCCGCAGATTGCTCCGTTCGGTGTCTGAGCGAAACAAGTTGACCATGAAGGCAGCTGCTCATGGTGTGATAAAGGCGCGGGGCGTTTTGGGTGTCATTCAGAGATTGAAGGTACCTGGGCTTGGCAAGTCCGAGAGCGAGACAGATTCGGAAGAGGTTGGTGGCGTTCTAGACAAGGTCGCCGGTATCGGTACCAAGGTGGGAAGTCAGGCATTGGAGACAGCCGACGCCGCACTTGGAGTAGTTCGTGACAAAGCAGGAGAATTGACTCAGAGAATGGACGACGAAGTGCAGAAGGGAATTCGTCAGCAGTCAAAATTGGCGATTCAACTCCTCATACGCGATTTGTTGATGGGAATCGCCCCGGTCGTCATCCTAGTTGGACTCTACCACATCTGGTAATCATCTCTGTCATGAAGAAAACGATACACGACCAGTCATCACCAATGTTCCCGGTTTGCCGTCGTCACGATTGGTAATCCATATCGAGACATCCTTGAACCCGGCAGCAATCATCACTTCACGCCACCCCTCACTAGCAATCGTAGTCATGTGGACATCGAGCTTAATGGGCCATTCCAGACTTTCCTCATTTTCAGCGTAGTGATCGACTCCAGCGATTAACCACCCCCCCGGTAAGAGCCATTCTCGGGCAATGGTTTCGAGCATTGAACTAGGGTCTTTGAGATAATAGAGGAACTCCATCGAGTGTACTAGATCGAAGCGATGCGGTGGTCTCCAATCAGGTAGGTGCCCCAGTTCGTACCTTCCTTCTGGATCGATGTTGCGAGCCTTATTGATCATCTCCTCGGCGCCATCAACACCCATTGCCGACCCAGCACCGAGTTCGAGTAACCTCCTGACGACCCAACCGTTGCCGCAACCGAGGTCAATGGCAGAGAAACCATCCTCCATCTTGTCGAGAGTCGCGTCGAGCATCTGGCCTACTGAAGCGGCGTGACCATGTTCCATCCCCTCATCACGTCCAAGCGTCGCCCACTCTCCGAATAACTCAGTGGCCTTTCTCATATATCGGTGCGTTCAGGCAGAGTCCTTTTCGATTCCTGCGAGATATCTTCGCTCTCCTGGCATGACCAGAGAAATCCAAACGATGCCAGAAATAACTTGCAACACGGCGAAAATCTGTATTCCTGCTCGGAGTGTGATTTCTGTATATTCTAGCATTAGACTTGCCGCCAGTGTCGAGCATCCATTAAGCAGGGTCATCAACAAGAAATCAGTACTGAATACGCGTCCGCGCCAGGAATCCTCACTTCGTTCCTGTAGTAGGACAGTAGACAGCACCCAGTTAGCGCCGCTGGCAGCATGCCCAAA
>CAXFCF010000203.1:0-2838 GCA_964000875.1 uncultured Candidatus Poseidoniales archaeon | reverse complement strand
CACAGTCGCCTCAAAATTAGCTCATGGGCAAGCATCGATACTTATGCCCGAAGGTCACTCTCACTCCGAGTGGCACATCATAAGACTCAGAACCGGCCCAATACGTTCAGCGCTAAACGCTGCTGCAATAGCAAGTGAGATGGGGAATGAACGGGCAGTTATCCTCCCCGTAGGTATTACTTTTCGAGACCCTCACTCATGGGGTAAGGACACATTAGTGGAATACCTTGAACCCCTAGAACTTCCAATTCTTCCAGACCGAGATCACGGTAAGAACTTGTTAGCAGGGGATTGGATAGAGCCAGACTATGAAACAACACTCAATGTTAGGGATCAATTGAGTGGAAGATTAGGCATAGCAGTTCCAGATGCTCCAGATAAGGAAACATGGGATGCATGGCTTCTACTCTCTAACATAGAGAGTCGCGGTAAGAATATGTCATGGGGTGACGAAGTTATGGGAGCTCGTAGAATCAGAGATAGATTACGAGGCCATGTTAACACTACTTTCCATGGACCCGAGGGCTCCGGTGAAGAAGACCCCGCTTCGAACTCAGATATGACTCAACAAGCACGGACTGTCATGCATGAAATTAGCAAACATGGTTTAGATCAAAGGGCAGTTCACAAGAAATCATTGAGTCTTGCAATATTGATGTCAATAATCATCTCACCCATATTACTCTCTACACCAATCACGATGTTAGGGTCATTACTAGGTAATGGTCCACACTGTTTCGTTGGCTACCTCTTATCGAAATTTAATGGTGAAGCGCCAGATAAGAAAACATCTTTTCATCTTGTATCAACTATGCTTGGTACGATATATGTTCGTCCATTCCTACACTTAGTAGTCCTGTTTGCTACAGTCAAGACGGGTGTAGCCCCAGATCTTTTTGAATTCGCTTCAACTTCCTACACTTTAGCCAACTATACACTACTATACATCCTCCTTTGGCTAGTGACCGACATATCCCATTTCCTCCTTGTTCGGATTCAAATTCCTCTTGCTCGCAACCTTTCACGATTGTGTCGCACCGCATATACTCAGCGAAAGAAATCATGGCAACCATTAGAGAAGAGAATAATAGAGATCAGATTTTTGCTCGACGCGCTCAAATAGGTTCCCCGACTCACGGGTGTCGTGTCCGGAGATTTAGAGCCCAAGATTCGAGCATGGTTGGCTGGTGAAGGCCTTGAAATTAGGGAGCGCCCAGACCAACGCGCTGACTTCCATCTGATGGTTCGCTACCCTCCTACACCACATGGGCACGTTTTCAATATAGTATCACCCAAACAAAGAGATTTAGTTGTCATATCCACCGTGACCCAAGTTGATGCTGGTCAGCAGGAGGAAATGGCAAAGAGAGGCGGTGAAAATCCCAAGGAATGGGAGAGTTGGTTGCATGATAGCAGATTACATCTCACTAGAAGTGGAGTTGATTGGGTTCTACATGTCAGGAACTCTAACAATAATCCACCGGGGCCACTACAGGCTTTCAACCTCAGCCAACCCATTTGGGATGATGGCCTTAGTCAGAACGAACTAATGCAGGCATTACGCCACTTATGGTTGACTAAACTCGCAGTAATTCATGAAATTAAATATGATTTTGGCCCCGGAGTTGGTCGTCCAGGACCAGTAGATGATTGGCAACACCAAGCTGGAAGTGAACCCCCGCAAGTTCAACGAGATAACATAGTTAGTACCGATGATGCAGGTAGTTTCGGGTCTGGTTTTGATCCATCTGAATGGCAGTGAAAAACACTCACTCCAACTACCTTGCAAGATACTTCTGAATGACCGCTAAGGGTCGCAGTTAAGTATGAAGCCTAACCCATTCGCAAATCAACAGTCCTACTGTTAAGGAGTGGAATCCAATGAACCAAGTGAACAAGAGTATACTGATGGTGTTACTGATGGTGTTTAGCACCACTTTAGCAACCTATGTCCCCGAGGCCGAAGCGGCGCAGGTAGTGATTACTGATGCCGTACAAGTTGTTGATGGAGGGATGGTGAATGATAGGATGGCAGCAGTCGACGCAGACGATGCCGGAAATATTCACATTGTTTGGAGTAGGAACACACAACACCTTTGGTATACCATGCTTGATGCTAGAGCAACAACCATAATTGATGCCACACAAATATCCAATTCTGGCGGTCACAGGGCATGGCATCCAGATATAGAGGTAGATGACCAAGGACAGGTTCACATCACTTGGACGAACCTTGCAGGTCAACACGCCATCATGTACACTTTACTAGATCCCAGCCAAGATGATCAGGATGGTACATCAGCAGAGGATGCAACAATTTCAATCATTGATGATTTCGTAGTGTCTCAGCGCAACCAAGATAGAGATTGGCCAGCACTTGCTGTAGATTCTCTAGGTTCAGTTCATATCACCTGGGAGGATTCATACGAGCAACTCGGCAAGTTCTACAACCAACCCCAGATATACTACTCAATGCTTGACATCGACTATACCACTAGGGAAGCGATTACTGCAATAGATGACACCCTACTAACACCAATTATTGGTCACAAGGGACATCCAGACATCGCCGTCGATGCAGATGACTTCGTTCAGATTGTTTGGGATGACACACGTGGCGGCAAAGTGGAAATTGTAGCACCTATCGATACATCCGGCTCTATGTATCAAGAGTGGGGAGATATGTGCACCGTTCTCTATGGTGGTTCATGGTCTGGTAGTGGTTACTTCCGAGGAATCAAGCCGATGCTTGAAGATGCCAACATGACAGTATACGAAACTCTGTATCTCCTTAGTGGTAACTCTCCCTCCGCTGCATCAGGCGGTTTTTGTCAAACA
>CAXFCF010000202.1:0-2847 GCA_964000875.1 uncultured Candidatus Poseidoniales archaeon | reverse complement strand
CTAGTTCGCCGCATCTGACACACACTCATAGCCGCGCCGGTGAAACCGACATCCTCTTGAACCTGCGAAACTCGTAGCAATTGTTCGGGAAGAGTCGAGCCGAGGTGAGTGATGATGGTTGATGTGACAGGCGTTATTCTAATGGTTCTAGGTGCGGTTCTTGGAGCAGTGATAGGATGGTTGCTGGCTACACAAAAAATGTCAGTTAGAGTTACTAAGGCGGAGGCCAAGATGGAGGCTCGCGAGGATGCACTGGCACAGTCTGAGGAGTTGATTAGGGCGCAAAACAAGACTATGGCAACTGATACTGCTAAGGAGATCAATGACCAATTAATCAAGCCGTTTGAGAAGAAGATGGATGACCTCACAAGGATGCAGAACGAACTTGAAAAGAATCGAGAGGGGGCTTACCAAGGCGTCGTTCGTCACCTGAAGCTTCTAGAGGAGAAGACTCAGGATTTGGGAACCCGCGCAACTGCTCTGACTTCTGCTCTAACTTCTTCATCCCAAGCACGTGGTAATTGGGGTGAGGTGACACTTCGAAATCTGTTTGAGAAGGCAGGACTTACTGAGCATGTCGATTATAGCGAGCAGGAAACGATTGACAGCGGTCGTCCTGATTTCGTAGTCAGATTACCTGGAGGAGCGGCTCTTCCAATCGATTCGAAGGCAACTGGGAAACACTTTCTTGAAGCTGCCGAGATTGATCCAGGTCCAGAACAGGATAGGTTGTTGAACGAGCATGCTAAGGCTTTGAAACTCAGAATCAGGGATCTTAGTTCAAAGGCGTATCAGGATGACATAGAGGGCGAGTTCGACCATGTCGTACTGTTCATCCCATCCGAAGCCCTTGCTTCTGCTGCCTTTTCCGTAGATCCGGACTTGATGGACTATGCTTTGACCAGGCGGGTATTGATTGCTACGCCAGTGACGATGTTCGGTTTGCTCAGAACCGTGGCTCTATACTGGCAACAGCATTCACTTGCTGAAGGAGCACAGGAAATCTATGATGTGACTCAGGAGATGTACAAGCGAACAGTCACAATGGTTTCTCACACAATGAAGGTTGGTTCACACCTTGATAAAGCAGGCAAGGCATTCAACGATGCCATGCGCTCGTACGAGTCTCGGGTTTTACCCCAAGGTCGAAAGTTGGACGATTTGAAGGTCTCAGAGACATTGAAGGATAAACTCCCTGATTCCGATGAGGTGAAGAACTTGCCAGAAGGATTCACTGATGATTCTTCATAGTGAACCGCTAAGTGCTAAATGCCGCACGAATGGTTTAGATGGTTTGGCAGGGGACTCGTGTACTGGTAACCGGCGGAGCCGGTTTCATTGGTTCTAACCTAGCACATGGATTGATATCTCAGGGTGCCATTGTTAAGGTCGTAGATGATTTATCGTCAGGTTCCGTAGAGAACATACCTGATTCCGCACAGTTTTTCGAGACGAGCATCACTGATAGAGCAGCGATGTCACATGCACTCGAGGAAGTGGATTTCGTATTCCACCTAGCTGCCATCGCCTCTGTTCCATTGTGCGAACAAGATCCAGAGGGTTCGTCTGCGGTAAATCGAGATGCGAGCCTCTGGATTCTTGAAGAGGCAGGTTGCCCGGTAGTCTTCGCTTCCAGTGCTGCAATCTACGGTCACCCAGTGTCAATACCAATTGATGAGTCACATCCACTATCTCCACTGGGTGAGTATGGTCAGCAGAAGGCGGATGTTGACCTAAGAATCCTCAGTGGTGCCCATACATCCAGTGCCTTGAGATTTTTCAATGTCTACGGCTACGGTCAGGATCCTTCATCACCCTATAGCGGTGTTCTTTCCATCTTCACTGACAGAACACTTGCGGGACAAGGTATCACCATCTTCGGAGATGGTGAACAGACGCGTGACTTCGTCCATGTCTCAGATGTCGTCAAGGCTTGCTTATCTGTAGGTGAGAGTCTTCTCCAAGACGGCTTCGATTCGGTAGTAGCGGGGCAGTCATACAATGTGTGTACCGGTTCAGCGACGACTTTGAATGCGGTCGTCGAGACAATAGCAAGAATCATGGGTAAAGATATCCATGTGACTCATTCGGTTGGTAGAGAAGGGGAGATAGATCACAGTCTCGGGAACTCTTCGAAGATTACCGAACACTTGGGTTGGATGCCCGAAATCAATTTGGAAGAGGGTCTTACCGACCTTCTAGGTCTCAGTTAATTGGATGATGGAAGAACCGTCGTACGAGTAGCTTCCTCATGATTCGTACACCATCGTGAAGGCTGCCAAGTTTCGCTTCACCGAGTCTCTTGTGATAGTTGATGGGCACCTCTCCCACCTTCAACTGGTTGTGGCAGCAAGCAGCGTACATCTCTGCTTCTATCTCGAACGAGATTGAATTAAGCCGCATTGCGGAAATTGCCTCTCTCTTGAAGCACCAGAAGCCAGTGCAGACATCACTCACGAACTTGCGGTATAGGGCGACTGCCGACCAAGTGATGATGTGGTTCCCAACATAGTTGACACGTCCCATAGCACCTTCATCGATGTTCCCTCTTAGTCTAGAACCGATAACCACATCGAACTCTCCCTCATCCATGTGATCCAACATGTTCGGTATGTCACGAGGGTCGTAGGTACCGTCTGGATCTAGCATAATCAATGCGTCGTCTCCTGAATCGAGGAAGTGTTCGAACGCTTGACGGAGACCGGTTCCCTTACCGATGTCACCAGTTTGATCGACCACTTCTATACCCATCTCGCGGGCGAGGTTAGCCGTTCCATCCGTCGACCTTCCATCGACCAGCAAGAGCCTGTGACTCCAACCACGACCTTCCATCTCATCGATGGGAAG
>CAXFCF010000201.1:0-2857 GCA_964000875.1 uncultured Candidatus Poseidoniales archaeon | reverse complement strand
CGACTAGTCTGTCGAGTAGTTCCCCAGTGCTAGCCAATCCTTCGATTCCATCGTGCGCTCTCTGTCCGCCTCCATCCCAAATACCGACTAGTGGGATTCTTGCTCTCTCTGCCATCTCGGCTACCTTGGCAATTTTGAGGGCATGCATCTCACCCATTGAACCGCCAAACACTGAGAAGTCCTGTGCGAAGCAGAAAATTCGCCTTCCATCAACGCTGCCGTGTCCACAGACCACACCATCTCCCTCGATTGGATGCATGTGGAGGTTGAATTCGTGGTTGCGGTGGGTAACGAAGGTATCGACTTCTACGAATGAACCTTCGTCGAGAAGCGCATCGATGCGTTCCCGCGCTGTTCTTCTACCGGCTGCCCTGAGTGCGTCGACCTTCGCCCTTCCACCCCCGGCACTCGCTCTGGAACGTCGTTCTCGAAGTTCCTCGAGAGGAGCGTCCTTACCTGAGGATGGAGGGGTCACGCCTCCCTTGGGGGAGGCGAGGGTGAATCACGGTAGCGGTCAGGCATTTACTCTTGTATGTCAATTGGAAAAATGATTTCTCAATTGAGAATTCATAGGCCAGAGGGATTCTCGCCGACTAGGTCTTCTGACCACTTCGCAGCCATCTCTGTTGCCGGTGTCTGAGTGGAGAGAAGGTAGATTGCCTTCACCAACGCCGTGTCTGGTCCAAAGTTAGAACCATGACCTACAACACCCATCGATTGCTGGCTTCTACCCTTACTGTATACATCGAGGTGTACTGGCCCTTCTATGCACTGTGTTGCTACGAAGACATGCCCTCCGCTATCGATGAATTCGGAGACGGCTTCACTGAGTTTAGAGTTCTCAGGTGAATCACCGGGGTCGTCGAGAGGAAGGTGTCCTAGGCCAGAGCCCCATACGAGTACCGCATCATAATTAGAGGATTCAGCGAACTTGAATTGGTCGGCGAACATCTGTGAGCCAGCAATCAATTGGAGTATTTTGGTCGATTCATTGAGGGTTAACGGTGAATCTACGGGAGCCCTCCCTGGATCCAGTGTGGCAATGTATTCCTCGGAGAGTGTAATTTCACAGTCACCTTGGGTGACTTCCACTATACCAAGTGCATCTTGATTGATTCCACGGAAGGCATCTCTTCGGGATGAGTGAGATTTCCTCGCTGCACATCCAGGCAATACGGACATTTTTCCGTCGTCTCCCGAGGCGTGCATGACTATGACGGTTGAGTCCTTGTAACCGGTTGGAGCGGGTCCTTGTGCAGCCCAACAGACTGCAGCGATGAGGTTCTCCGCTCCATCAGATGAGCCCCTATCTGAGGATCTCTGGGATCCTGTGAAGACGATACGACCAGGTGGCGCACCGCCTGATCCAGAGAACGCAAAAGCTAGTGCTGCGGCGGAAATGTGCATAGTGTCTGTACCATGAGTGATGACTACCCCGACAGCCCCTTCGGAGAAGCTCTCAGCCGCCGCAGCCGCCATCTTATTCCAGTGGCGTGTACGTATGTCATCCGACCACATGTTACCGAGTTTCTTTGTCTTGACATTGGCCAATCCAGATAGTTCCGGCACCGAAGAAAGCAACTCCTCTGGTTCAAATCTTGCTGTGACAGCTCCAGTGGCGTAGTCTACCTTTGATGCAATTGTGCCTCCCGTGTGTAAGATATGTACCTCTGGCAGCGAAGAGTCAACGCTCACCTTGCTTGAATGTCCTGAGTCAGTTTTGACTGAACCTATTACCTCAAGTTTTGACATGGCTTCCAAGGGATGTGTCACATTGTATCCGTTGATCAGTTTGACTGTGGCGTGTCCGGGGCTGGAGGGTGCTAGGAGTACCCCCTCGACATTTGTGGAGCCAGTCCAAGTGGTCACTTCGAACCTTACCCTAGATCCAGTTTCAGGCAACTCCCCAATCTCGACCATGGTGTTTGGGGAGCGAGTTCAGTCCATCAAACAAACCCTCATCGAGATGTTGCGTCGGGCATTCCAGAGGTCACCATCATTAGCAGGTGGTAAAGTGCCGGGAGCGGGGCTCGAACCCGCGACCTTCGGATGTCTCAGACATTCTAGGCTGGAGAGGCGCTCAAAACAAAGCCATTTCTGGCTGCCCTATGAGTCCGACGCGCCACCAACTACGCCACCCCGGCTGTAACCTCGCCGACCGGTGGAACCTCTTTGAACGATTCGGGCAGTTAATGCGGGGCTTAGTCTAAGATGGCCACAAACACATCCTCCGCCAAGCCGTCTTGCTCATGTTCGATTCACTCTGGAAGAGCGAACCAATCATAGGGCGGGAGTGCGCGGGAGAGGCTGACGGACATGGTTGATATCAGCACGGCGATGCAAGCCGCCCGCGCCGAAGGCAAGCGGAAGTCTAGGTCAGATGGCGATTCTAAGGGTAAGCCGGGTGGTAAACTCGGTATCGAGAACTTCGACCCTAGGGATCATGTGCAGAAGGAGCGTGCTGAAACCATATCGATGTGGCTGATGATTGCGATGGGTCTTACGGTCGCTCTTATGATTCGATATGTAATGATGCCAGGGATGGAAGGCCCTAAGTCGGTACTTTGGTTCCTCCCAGTGTCACTTTCATTCGTCATCCCTACTCTGCATAGGGTGTTGATTCCAGAGCCATTCAAGTCGCTCTATACCTTTTGGAACTGGTTCCGCGGTTCGATGCTCTACATCTTCACTTGGCTGGCGTTGTGTTTCATTTTGGTGAATCCACCTCTAGGGGACATCGCCGCTCCAGATGTTGCCAACAGGTTCACGATAGTAATGGTTGAAGATGAATGGGAGATGTTGATTGATTACGATAATCTCACATCTGACTCTTAGGGTCACTTCGTATTGGATATGA
>CAXFCF010000200.1:0-2859 GCA_964000875.1 uncultured Candidatus Poseidoniales archaeon | reverse complement strand
GCAGAGTCCGAATGTAGTCTAGTCAGGCTAATATTCAATCCAGATAGATTGACCCCTGAACCCTCAAGAGAATGTCTGAGTGAGTAAGGGAGCGGCGATGAGTCACATCCTCCAATGACTATGTCCGTAACCCTATCTGCATGAATTCTTTCCACCAAATCATCCCATTCCTCGGGCAAGATGCATAATGATTCGAAACTCATCATACCCACTGTGGAAGGAATTAGCGATTCACAAACATTTGGACATGAGCCAGCACATGAACAATCGGCGAAGAGAACCCTTCTCTCCCCACCCTGTCCATCCATGACAGCAGTCGGGTTTCTACCGCGTGGAGACGATCTAAAGGGAGATGCGGAGGATACCGCCTCCGCAGACACAGCCATGAACACCAAACCAGGAACATAGAGTCCCGAGAATGCGGCTGGAGTGAAGAGATAGATGGCCACCGCCGCCACAAAGTGTAGGCGAATCCGGTTTGATTCCAATGGATCTTCACCAACTAGACCCAACGACTTAGCAATGGCCAAAGAGAGAGTAAGAAGATACAGAATCAGGATGAACCAACTGAGTGCAACGCATATCTGGAAAAGCGACACGATATCATAGTGTGCACCAATTCCTTCAGCTGTTGCGGAACCAGCGGTTACCTTGACCAACCATGGAAAACCCCACGCCCAAATCAAAATTATCAGCACACTACCTAACAGAATACCCAATCCAAGAGTCGACGAAACCCATCGCTTCTCCCTAGGTAATAGACCAGGGCGGGCAAAATGCCAAAGCTCCATAGTCAACCAAGGTGAGATAATCCAAAGGGCGCAAAGACCGACCGCGCCCCACTTAGCGTCTAACCACGAATATGGGCTGTATATCGTAAGGCTGCCCTGACCCTCAGCAAGTGGCAAAAGAGAGAGCCACAACTCAAACATATCCTCGATGAACCAAGCTACCACCAAGGACACTAAGATGCCTACGAGCAGTATCCTCTGAATCCTCGTCGACAACTCCGAGAGATGCTCAACCAGTTGGTGTTTGGAGTCAGTGGGGACGACGACGTCTCCCATCCAACTCCCTCAAACGATGTCCTTGACCTTTGGATCACTGGTAGCCGCCAGCACTGTTCGATAGATGCCATATGAAGCCCAGAATCCGACAAATAAGGCAGTACCATAGAGGTAAGTTGGCTCACCTTCAGCCATAGCGTTGAGTCCGTAGAGGAAAGCAAGGATTGCAATGACGCCACGCCTCAGACCCTGTGGATAAGCCAACTCCTTAGCCAACCACTCTGGACCTTCTCCTCTCTTCCTCTCAAGTATCTCCTTCTGGAAAACACCACCGACTATCAGAGCCAGTAGGGTAGAGAAGTAGAGCAAGTTGCCAGTCTCAAAAACTCCCTCGGCGATGACCAACTGCCTCTCATGCTCGAGTTGCTCAGCAGATGGCTCACTAACGAAGAGGCTCTCGTAGTCACCTACCTGGTAGTACCTTGTCGACAGGTCATCCTGTGCCGAAGTGTCGGATGGAGGTAGGATGACAAATGATAGTGTGTTCCAAGCGTCCTGCTCATCGTTGCCAGTGCCCTGGTTGTCTACAGAGTTCCCAGCAAGGTAGAACCTGACTTCACCAACATCCTCAGAAGGTGCAGTCCAAGTGAATGTCCACTCAGCAGGTACGCTGACCTTACTGTGAGAAATGTTGTCACTAGTCGAAGTGGCTGTCTTCGAGTCTTCAGAACCGTCGAAAGGTCGTATATCGGAACCTTCTGCCCAAGAAAAGATACCAACCCCTCCTGAAGACAGCATGAATCCGCCAGCGTTGTGTGAAGCGTGGGTTAGAGTAATGGTAAATTCGTAGGAAGAGTCGACCTGATAAGAGTGAGGAACCCCTTGAATCTTGACGACGACCTCTGTGGATGGTGCCCCGTTAACTGGAGCTCCGACACCATGGCAAGTGCAACCTGAGACTACAGTGCTCTCACCAACGGAGTTGGTTTCAGGCGGCCCTCCTGAACTCGCCAAGGCGTGGGCTGAAAGTAGCATTACGAGAGTGAATGCAACTAGACCACGGGAAGCCGAGATACGCATCACTACACCTACCAGTGCACTCGACCGATGGTCGATTCATAACCGTTGCTCGCTGGCTCCCCCCAAAGGGGAGCCATACTCAAAGTTCCTTCAGTGCGGAGTTGAGTTCGTTCATCATCTTCTTGCCGTCTCCGAAGAGCATCATCGTCTTGTCCTCGTAGAACAAGTCGTTGTCGACACCTGCGTATCCCACTGAGAGGCTACGCTTGATGATGACAACCACTCGTGCCTTGTCGGCGTCGATAATCGGCATGCCACCCAATGGCCCCTCCCCTGATCGAGCTACCGGATTCACGGTATCGTTAGCTCCGATGACAAGTGCGATGTCTGTCTCGGGCAACTCACCGTTAATGTCATCCATCTCAATGAGCCTCTCATAAGGTACATTTGCCTCAGCTAGCAAGACATTCATGTGTCCAGGCATCCTTCCAGCGACTGGATGGATACCATAACTGACTTCTACTCCATCTGCCTCTAGCAGATCGGCGAACTCCTTCACTGCGTGTTGTGCCTGACTAACTGCCATACCATAACCGGGAATAATTACGCACTTCGATATGCCATCGCATACCATAGCAACCTCTTCTGGATCACTGCCGACTTTCGTCCGAGTCACGGTCTCCTTACCTCCTCCTCCGAACGACTTGAACAGTACAGCGCTCAAGGTACGGTTCATCGCCTTGCACATTATGAAGGTCAGAATAAGTCCGGCTGCGCCAACCATTGAACCTGCGATGATTAGAACATTGTTGCCTATTACGAACCCTGTGAA
>CAXFCF010000199.1:0-2863 GCA_964000875.1 uncultured Candidatus Poseidoniales archaeon | reverse complement strand
GGGTTCACCCACGGGAGTTCAAATCTCCCACGTCGCGCCATTCTATCGCTTCAGGTCGGCGGTGGCGGTGCGTGACCCTGTACTTGCCCTGGAGGTGGCGGCGCTCCACCTCCAGCAATTCGCGCCTCTTCACGGCTGGCGGCTGTCTCTAGCATAGGCATCAAATCGACACCCTGTGCTGAATCGATGCTTGGACTCAATCCAGCGTTCTGGAACTTGTGGTGGAGAATCAAGGGTGTTGCTGCGAGCATAAGGAAGAGTCCACAGCAGACCAGTGATACAGTGTAGTTGGGCAGTGAGAGTCGTTCCTCTGCCATGATGCTGATGTCTACGGTGAAATTCCTGTGTGGAGCAGGTGTGTCTGTGTCTCGCATGTTGTCCCAACCATCGATGACCAGATACATCCATGCCGGTTCTGGCTCTCCGAACCATAGGAATTGACCTTTCACCTCGTCTGAATCAAGGCTCATCGCGAAGTCGGCTTCTCTTCGGCTCTCATAGGTGTGTACATCCCTGTAAGGCATCCAGGCCGATACATCTCGCCATTCAGGCGGGATTGAATTCAGTAGGTCTCGATCCTCCCAGAGTCTCATGTTGTAGTCGTTGCGATAGTAACTCCAATCATGCTCTTCAAGAAGATAGACATCGATGAGAGGTGAATCTAGATATTCGCTTCCAGCTTCACTGTGCGATACGACGCAGAAGGTGTATCGATACCCTTTGGTCAGATTCAGTCGTAGTCCAGTCGAACTGTCGTTCATCACCGTGAAAGAAGTGTGGAAGTCAGAGCGAAGTGCTTTCAGGTTGCTTTCGTTGTAGATATTGTCTCCACCGCCAGGACTCCAGATGCTCGCCTCATCCCTTTGATCAAACTCGTCTATCCAAATATTATCTGAATCTGATGTGAGGTTGAAACTGCTGATTTCCTGGTGCCACTCAGCAGCTCCCTGTGGCTCGTAGCTACAGTTGGAGTCAGCCGCAGCGCTACCCATTGGGGAATAGGCACCTAACAGCAGAGGCAGCAAGAAGAGCAGCGCCATCAATGATGATGTGGTCTTCGATGCGCTAGCAGTTGCTGTGGGCATGCTCAGGTTCACCTTCGCCTACGCGAGGTGACAGGCCGCACATAACCCGATTCCTTCGACCGCCTGTCGGAGGTCGTTAGGTGAGATGGTTTGGGAGGCGGGACATGGTGATCCATTCCAAGAACACCACCTTCAGTGACAACACCTGCCACATCATACGCTTCGGCGGCTTCCGATGCCTCCTCTTCGAGATCTGTCGGTTGCCTCATGACTAGCCAACCTAGTATCGCTAGGACGATTAGTAGGACACCAAGGACCATCCCGCTGCTCTCTGCCTTTGGCAAGAGGGAGTCGAGGCTGAAGTCGGCCAATGAGTCATCAGCCTCGGTCGGGTCGCGGATACGTAAGGGATAGCCTCTTTCCTCACAAACACCAACCCCGTTGCAAACCTCAAGGATGACATATATCTCACCAGGATCACTCCAGTTAGCAATGACATATCCTTGGTTGTTCTGTGGAATCCAATCGTTGGTCGAGTCACCGTCAGCGTCGCTGTCGATGCGGTCATCGACATCCCAACTAATTCTCATGGCGTCCATTCCGATTAGTGATTCAGTGATGTCCTTATCATCGTCTGTTATTCCATTACCATCACTGTCGAAGAACACATCACTGTCGTACCACGCTTCGCGGCCTAGGTCGCTGTCATGGTCGATTGCCTGTCCTGAAAGTAGGTATTCGCCGCCGGAGTAGATTACTTCGTCGAACGGGGTCGTGGTGACGATTTCAGGAGTCTGTGCGATGTACACGGTTCGAGATGTCGTGTTCACATCTCCAGTGCCGAATCCGTCCCTTACCGATAGGGTAACCACATAGGAACCGGGGGTGGTGTAAGCGTGCCATGCGTTTGGCGTGTTGACCAGAGGCGACCCGTCACCGAAATCCCAGACATACTCAGTCAATCCGTTCCATTCTGGGTGTGATTGGTTCAAAGGAACGCTCATTCCTGCGAAAATCGAATCTCCATCTCTTGAATCACTAGAGTTGAACCTGAGCCATACTCCAGGAGCGACGAACACACCGCCGTTATCGGTGAATGTGTGGCGCCAGTTGAATTGGCTGTCATCCTCACTCGGTGCGTCGATATTGTCACCAGTTTGCTGGTCGAGAGCCTCGTAGATTGTCATTCTAGGCTCAGGCAGCGGGTTCTCGATATCTATCATGTAGATCTTCGGTATGGATGACAGTCCTCGCTCGTCTATCACAACGAGTTGGACGGTGTGTGTTCCAGGAGCAGTGAAAGTGTGCATAACCGAAGTCTGGTTGGCGATTGTCAGGTTATCTTCCGAGATGGTCCAGATGGTGGTCATGTTGCCATTTTCACCGTCAGGATCCCAAGAGTGGCTTTGGAACATGTACTGGGTGCTAGTCGTCCCATCCATTGGCCTGTCGAATAGAGCCACTGGTCGCTGGTTGTGAACAGTCACTTGGAGTACAGCTACGCTGCTGTTGCCTGAATTGTCTGTAGCGGTCACGGTGATGTTCTTGAGTCCCGGAGTTAGCCAAGCAGGAGATGGATTTTGTTCGTTGGAAGAAGTCTCATCGAAGTCGCTCGTCTTTGTCACGGTGCCTCCGTCGAGGTTCACCTCTTCGTCGAATTGCCAGATCCAATTCACTATGTTTCCATCATCGTCGGTGAACATAGTAGGTAACTCAAGTGGAGTCAGGGTATCTACTTCCATTGGTAAATCGTGTATCTGTCGCGGTACTCTGTTGAGGATTTGTACGATAATCGTCTGATTAGCGACATGCGTACCGTCGCTAACGGTCAGAGTCAG
>CAXFCF010000198.1:0-2882 GCA_964000875.1 uncultured Candidatus Poseidoniales archaeon | reverse complement strand
ACGACGAGATGGTCATTAGAATCCTAAATGCCCGTGGCAACTCCTTCTACTACCCGAAGAAGTTCGCCGAGTGCATCGAGGCTTACCACAAGGCGATGAGCATCAACCCGGCAGGCGTCACTGGTGCTACTCTCTACAACATGGGAACCGCTTATGCTGAAGTCGAGCGCTATGCAGATGCCATCAAGTGCTTCGAGAATGCTTTGTCATCCAAGAGAGCCAAGCCTTTGGTCGGCGATGAAACAAAGCTAGCCAAAGAGCAGATTCGCCGCTGTAAGCAACTGAAGAAGGAACAGGACAAGAAACTTAAGCGCTTGTCTAAACTTCAGTAATGATTCTGTCCTGCTTAACTATTGACACCCTGACAGACTTGCTCGTCGGAGTGTTGCTTCCATCAGCCGTACTCCCTAGTGGAATCAAACTGTTCGCTTCCGGGAAGTAGGTGGATACATTGCCCCTTGGAATCTCGATAGCAACCACCTTCCAATCCACTGCTTCCCTGATACCGTCGTCCCAATGACTGACAATGGTAACCATAGATCCTTCTTTGAGACTCATATCCTTCATATCAGCGCTATTCATCATCACGATACGGCGAGCCCCATAGATTCCCCTGTAACGATCATCCATTCCGTAGATGGTGGTGTTGTATTGATCATGGGAGCGTACCGTCATCATAGTGAAATTACCCTTTGAACTATTCAAATCCGGAAGCTGATGGACATTGAACTCTGCCTTTCCACTTGCTGTATCCCAGGATGTAGCATCCCTTACCGAGTTAGGAAGGTAGAATCCTTCCTTCTTGATGACACGCTCCTCATAATCCTCGAAACCTGGTATCACCTGCTCGATTAGACTCCTAATTCGACTATAGTCTTCAACTAGATTACCCCATCCCAACTTGTCTTCAGGAAACGCTTCCTGCGCTATCCCGCAGATAATCGAGACTTCCGACCTAAGTGATTTGGATGCAGGTCGTAGAACTCCTCTCGAAGAGTGAACTACACCCATACTGTTCTCAACACTGACGAATTGTGCACCCGCCTTCTGAACATCTATCTCTGTTCGACCCAAGCACGGTAGGATTAGAGCACTCTTACCAGTTACTAGGTGTGAACGGTTGAGTTTCGTCGATATCTGTACTGTCAAATCACATCTAGCAAGACCTTCTGCTACCTTATGTGTATCCGACATTGCTGAAAGGAAATTACCACCAAGAGCCATGAACATCTTGATATCACCGTTGCACATTGCCTTGACAGTCTCTACTGAGTCCAACCCGGGTTGAATGGGGCTATCGATACCTGTTGCACAATGTAACCTTTCGACATATTCCTGTGAAACATGATGGTTGATGCCTACTGTCCGATCACCTTGGACATTAGAATGCCCCCTAACAGGACACGCCCCCGCTCCCGGCCTTCCAAAATGACCCCCAAGCAGCAAGAGGTTGACAATCTCTTGAACCACAGCAACCGAATTCTTGTGTTGAGTTACTCCCATCGCCCAACAGACAATCATGTTGCGAGCCTTTGCTATGGAATCAGCCAGCCCCTCTATCTCGGTTCGAGATATGCCACTCTGAACCTCAATCTCTGACCAATCGACATCTACGAGAGAATCCCTGAAGGATTCGTATCCCACAGTCTCTCTATCGATGTATTCGGAATCAATGGAATCGGTCTCTATGAGGCGTTTGCAGACACCTTTCAGAAGAGCTGCGTCACCTCCTATGTTTACCGAAAAGTGATCATCTGCAATCTGTGTTCCTTTGCCAAGAAGCCGAATCAACTCCTGTGGATGCTTGAACCTCTTCATTCCCGTCTCTTCAAGTGGGTTGATACTTACTACCGAACCACCGTTCCTCTTACACTCTACCAAAGCAGAGAGCATACGAGGGTGATTAGTTCCAGGATTCTGACCCATCACTATGACCAAATCAGCCTTCTCAAAACAACTTAGACGTACAGTACCCTTACCAATACCGATTGCCCTGCTTAGGCCGTAGCCACTTGACTCATGACACATGTTGGAACAGTCGGGGAGATTGTTTGTGCCTATCCTCCTAGCTAGTGAAGCCCATAGGAAAGCAGCCTCGTTGGAAGCCCTTCCACTCGTATATAGAGCGCATTCATGGGGCTCTGCCGACTCTATTTGAGAATTAATCTCACGGAAGGCATCAGCCCAACTTATCGGTTGGTAATGTATCTCGCCCTCACGCAGAATCATTGGCTCAGTGAGCCTACCTTGCTTGTCCAGCCATATGTCGCTCTTACGGGATAGATCCTCGACAGAATTCTTCTCGAAGAACGACCTCGTAACCCTCTTCTTGGTGGCTTCTGTGGCAAACGCTTTCGCGCCATTCTCACAGAATTCAAATCCACTACGATGTCCATCGGGATCAGGCCATGCACAACCTGGGCAATCAAAACCTGAGAAGTCATTCACGGTGCGCATGGTTCTGATAGTACCAATCAATCCTGACTCTGCTAATCCAATCTTGAACGATTCAGTGACACCTCTTAATCCAGCAGCCACCTCTTTAGGTGGCTTGACGCGAAGTCTCTCACCCTTCCATGGAGTTAGAGGGTACACATCACGGAGAACCATGTCGAAGTTTGTGAATGGACATACAGACAAAGCCATTTGGGTGACTAGGAGTAATATGCAGCGTTACTCACTGATTCTCCAAGCACCGGTGTAGATATTGAATCGAGATGAATTAAGGAATCCAATAAGGGTCGAGCCGGAAGAACGCGCAGCGTCTATCGCCATCGATGAAGGTGCACCCAATGCTACTACAGTTGGTATTCCTGCAAATGCTGATTTGACTGCCAGATCGAAACCGACCCTCCCTGAAAGTAGCAAGACATCTTTAGAGC
>CAXFCF010000197.1:0-2890 GCA_964000875.1 uncultured Candidatus Poseidoniales archaeon | reverse complement strand
CAAGCCGGACTGGTTCCTTGACGAGGGGCTAGAGACTGTCTACGATCCACACGGAACCGGAAAGCCACTCAAACCGAAAACAATTCTCGCAAGATCAGCAGAAGGCAATGTCAGGGTACAAGATGTGGTTCGAACCTACGCAGCCGAGGGAGAGGACGGACTCAGCGAACTTGCTTGGACTTCACCCTTCACACGCTATATCATAGAGGCGTACGACTCCTGCTGAACATCTGACCTAATTAGGCGAAGATTCGATTTGCGGATATTCGATGGTCACCGTCTGTTCGACTTCTATGTCGTCCTGACCATCTTCGTAGCTGATTCTCAGTTCATGGATTTCGTATGTGTTGAAATGTACAGTCTTCCAATTCTCTGAACCGCCCTCGTTGACACGACCATTCCTGTATTGGCACGCATCCTCCTGCTCGTCAAAGAGACCCCAAGTGATGTCAACCTCCCTACCACCTCCTATGTCTTCGATAAGTTCTGGATTGTACACGGTCGAATCAATGAGTATCAGAGAGGCATAAGTTTCTCCAATTTTCGGCAGGGGATCAATTGTCATACTCCTCGGGTCGTAGGTCTTCGACTCCGACCATTCCATCCTCAGATTCATCCTAATCAAGATGGACATATTCGCTCTGTAACCATCTTCGTCCACAGCGTATGCGATGACCTCGTGGATACCATGGTCGGAGAAACCGATGCTGATTATTGAACCAGCATCAGAGTTAATCGAAACATGATTTGAATCCGCAGGAAACTCGAGCCCAAACTCTGTCAATCCAGCTCTTGCTTCTGTGTTTGAGAAATCGAACTCCACTGTCGAGTTGGTCTTAGACAGAAAATCTCCATCCACATAGTACTCCACTATCGTGCCGTTGGCTCTATCAAACTCGACTACAAGTTCTATGGGAGACTCCTCGTTCAACTCAAAGATGCAACCAGAACATGCGCTAGAAATTAGCAGCAACACCATCAGACAAGAGCGCATAACATTCAGCTATCCTTACCTCAATAACAATCCTATTTTCGGCGTCGTGTTTTGGATGATGCCGTAATAAAAAAACGCATCAAACAAAACGCTCAATTTTTTTCAGTGCGCCCTTGGGTGCGATTATCAGTGCGCTTTTCTCCCCTACAATAACAGAAATATCCCACAAATTTGTTCTCGCCCCAGAACCAGTTTGGAACAACATGAACTCATCATCCTTTAGTTTCATTTCATATTTCTTCATTTGTAGTATACCAATATTCAAATTAGAAAAGAAGGAATCCTTTTCCTCTTCATTACTAAATTCAACATATAGGGTTCCCCCAGTGCCTCCAGCAACCGCTACAAACAAACCCATGATTAATCCGAAAGAAAGCCCCGCAGGGATGCCAACTATTGCTGCTTCAAGACTCCCAAACGAAATAGCCCAAAATACACCCATAAAAAAGCCAAAAAATATCCCCATACCCAGAGCTGAACGACCCCAAACAGTTGCGAAACTATGGGGCTGTTTACCTCGAATCAAGGCCTTTTTGTGAAGCTCCGCCTCGCCATCCATGGGTTTCCGAATGTGCAGTCCAACATAATCCATTCTAACGCAATTATCTAATCGAGGTATGCGACTTGGAGCCTGACTGGCTCAGGCAAACCTTGCTTTGCGCTTCGAACTGCTTCCACTTCCATGCGAGCGCCTGACATCGTGGTCACGAACGGAATGTTGAGTTCGACTGCCAGCCTTCGCATCATGTTTCCATCGAGCACGGCACCACCGCTCTTCGAAGGTGTGTTGATGATTAGGTCGATCTTGCCCTGTCTCATCAGGTCTAGAGCGTCAGGGTGCTTCCCTTCGGCGATTCTGAACACCCTCTCGACGGGCACACCACCTGATTTCAGGACATGAGCGGTACCTGTCGTAGCGTAGAGTTGGAATCCTAGGTTCGCCATCTGCTCTGCTATTGGAACAAGATCGAGCTTGTCCTCGTCCTTGACAGTGAGGTAGACACCACCGGATGTGGGAACCGGTAATTCGGTGGCAAGCCGCGCTTTCAGATAGGCGTGCGCAGCTTCCTTGTGACTACCCATGACTTCGCCGGTCGATTTCATCTCAGGCCCAGGAGCAGGATCCAAACCACGGAGTTTGATGAACGGGAATACGGGAGCCTTGACACAAACTAGGTCTTGGGTTCTCTCTGGAATTTCCATGTTGCTCAGCTTGGCTCCAATCACGACACGAGCCGCTATCCTAGCTAGTGGGATACCGGTCGACTTAGCTACGAACGGGAAAGTCCTGGAACCACGGGGATTGACCTCGAGTACGTATAGCGTACCATCACATATAGCGTATTGAATGTTGAAGCAGCCGACTATGTTGAGCCCTACACCAATCTTCTCCGTCCACTCCTCAACCTGTGCCAAGACCTCCTCTGACACATTCTGTGGAGGGATGAAACATGTTGAGTCACCAGAGTGTATGCCTGCCTCCTCTAGGTGCTCCATGATCGCACCGATGAGGACTGACTCGCCATCGCAAACTGCGTCGACATCCAACTCGATGGCGTGGCCGAGGTACTCGTCTACTAGCAGCGGCTTGTCGGGGGCGATGTAGGCCTCAGACATGTATGCATCCAGTTGGTCATCGTTGGCGAGTATCTCCATGCCCCTCCCACCAAGGACATATGAGGGACGGATCAGAACAGGGAATCCAATCTCCTCAACTGCAGAGCGAACTTGCTCGGGTGTGCTGCCGGTAAGTCCGTGGGGCATGCGAAGACCCTCTCTCTTGGAGAATGCCTCGAACCTCTCTCTGTCGCTAGCCTCGTCAACAGCGTCGGGTGATGTACCCTCCAGGTTCATGTCCAGACCCATGTTCTTGAGATGTGGTTGCAAGCCATCCAA
>CAXFCF010000196.1:0-2915 GCA_964000875.1 uncultured Candidatus Poseidoniales archaeon | reverse complement strand
TTACGATAGGTAGTGAGAGTAGAACAGAGGTCGTCAACATCAGGTATACCATCAGCGTCATCATCACTGTCCTCATCCATATCTCGGCATCCATCGGCATCAGAGTCGATGGACCAATCGTATGAATCCCAGGAAGTCATCGGCCCATTGCATGAATCCGAATCGTTGGGTCTTCCATCATCATCAATGTCAGGGTCACAGAGATTGCCCTTTCCGTCTTGATCAAGATCGACCTGATTTACATTGGGAACCAGGGGTCAGTTGTCATTGAGATCCATGATAGAATCGATGTCACTGTCAGTGTTTAGAGACCAGACGAATCCAGAACCATGCATGTAGGAGTCACTGGAATAGTTAGCCGTTCCAATCTGTGCGGCGCATCCTGAACCATCGTGTCCAACACAATACCTACCAGCCATGATCAAGTTGCCAATAGTTGTGAAGGCTGCAGAGGTCGCAACATCTGTCAGCATACCTCCACCAGATTCTGCCCACAACCACTGACCTGTTGGCGAAACACCCGCGAAGAAGGCACCGAATGGTGCTTCAGTTACCGTGTGGTTAGAGAAATAGGCATTCGCGATATACTGGTGATCCATGTCAAACCAACCAACTGCAGCCACCCCTCCTAGAGGATTGATGGCTATGTCGCGTACAACTTGTGTGTGGCCTGAACTGTTCAGAGACCAGAGCCAAGTGCCATTGTGATCCAACAAAGCGACATAGGCGTTGGCGACGGTACCGTTGGACCACCATGTCACGCCATCCAGTTCGATTCTTCCTTGGACTGCTCCACCGAGATAGACTCCCTCTGGATTGACCTCGATATCGAATGGAATCGCTTGCCCGAGAGTAGCTTTCGCCTCGTTGCCCCAGAGCCAGTTGCCCTGTCCGTCAATCTCTGCGACAAAGGTACTGTCATAGCCGGTGTTCTCCAAGTTGAAAGTACCAAGAGTCACATCTCCACGGTAGTATCCGGTGAGGAACACCCTATCGTTTGAATCTACAGTGATGGCGGTAGCATTGTCTGGTTGATTCCCACCGATGACCTCTACCCAATCGTACGAACCGTTGGAGAATACCTTGGTTACGAATCCATCCTGTCCGTTCAGGATGTTGTAACTATCAACACCAAAGTAAGTGTGATCGTGGAAAGAACCGACGATGTATCCATCTCCATTCGAATCAACCGCTACACCATGCATGCTGTCGACATTCGAGGTACCACCCATTGTAAGCCCCCACTTCCAACCACCGCTGGAATCCATCTTGGCGACGAAACCATCCTTGGAGCCGTCGGACAACTCTATGTGGCTGCCCCACTCTATCTCGTCCCAGAACGAACCGACGACCCATATGTCCCCTGTGGATGTAACCGCCAAATCGGAACCAAACGATCCCCCAGCTCCACCATGAGGGACAGTAGCCATGGAAACCCAACTCCATGAACCAAAGTTAGACAACTTACCCACGAAGGCTCTGGGGCCATCCTGCGCTGGAGGATCTATACTGTCAAATGTTACATCTCCACGAAGAGTTCCAACGACGATTATGTTCTGTCCGCTGTGATCAGGAACCATCGACTCAATGTGGACGGAATTATACGAACCTGGGCCGTTTGATGCCGATGTGTCGGGACCCACCGACCTAACCCAATTGGTGATACTCGACCTACCAACCACTCTTTCCAGAGCATCGGATTGAGCCTCATTCAGAATAGTTCCTTCTGCAGATGGGAAATCTTCCGCTGTAGGGGAGAAGTTAGTCACACCGATGGCAAAGGTAGTGGATGCGAACATCAACGCGGTCAGAACGATTGGTAGAAGACGCGAAGGCAGCGGCTTGCTCATACCCAGTTGGCCGAAGTTACTCGTATTGAACCCCTCGCTGAAGATGCATCGTTCATACGAATGGAGGCTTTACCACAGTAGCCTCCACTCGCTTCCTTTCATTCGGCGCGACGAGAACCCCATCGCCCTCGCCAACACCCTTCAGATAACCAATGCCAATCCCGACCTTTCCAAGGCTGGGAGAGGGGCCGCCTGAAGTGATGATACCGATCTCATCTCCATTCATGTTCAAAACCTTGGAACCTGGTCTTGGGAAAGGGCCTTTTCCTTCGTATCTAACACCCCACCAAAGTTCTCCATCTCCATCCTTGCTGGCAAGAACTCTCTCCCTGCCTATGAATTCATGTTCAAGGTGAAGCCCAAACGGAACATTGGTTTCCCATGAGTCGCGGGATAGGAAACCATCGGGCAAGACAGAATCCTCCCCCAAACCCGGCCAGAGGAAATCCTGTCCGCTGAGCAGGAAACCCTTCTCTAGGCGCAGGGTATCTCTCGCTCCGAGCCCAACAGGGCAAATACCGAACTCATCACCTCCCTCTAGAAGGGCGTCCCATAGAATACCAACATGATCGTTCGACACGAATATCTCAAAGCCCCTCTCTCCTGTGTATCCAGTTCCTTGGATCCAACCAGTAATTCCCAACGAGTTCCCACGAATAGCAGAACCGCGAAAGTGAGGGACAACACTGGATTCACCCAAGACCTTGGCTACAACCTCAGGTGATTTAGGGCCTTGCAGGGCGAGTATGGAGGTCTCTGGAGATAGATTCTCGATTAACACTGAGCCATCTTCAGGGAGGTGCGAATGGAACCAATCCCACATCACGGGCACCATGCTGGCATTCGGAACTCCGAGTATTGCCAAGTCCGAAGTATTCTCCCAGACGCTGCAGGTCGAAGCCTCGATTTCGTCGCGATTGGTTACACAAAAAATCATGTCATCAATCAGAAGACCCTCGGAATCGAGGAAGTGTGTGTATGCACAGCGACCGACTCCTAAGTGCTCGACTCTCTGTGTCGCTATCGACTGAAGCCATTCCCTGACTCCATCGCCGGAGAATCTGA
>CAXFCF010000195.1:0-2932 GCA_964000875.1 uncultured Candidatus Poseidoniales archaeon | reverse complement strand
GAGAGTCCGATTGAAGAGTTGAGGATTGGGTCGATTGGTGAACGCCAACACATCCAAACCTACGACCAAGACATGGGTGGTGAGTATACACAACCCACATCTTGGGGATTGGAACCACACCCGGCTCTTCTTGATCCACAGTATGCTGATCCTGCTGTGATGTATGGTAGGATATCTGATTTGAGTATGATCGATTTGAGGTCAAGCAATGTCGCCCCTCACCTTGAAGAGACCAACACAGAGGATCACGATAACGATGGTATCAACGATTTGGATGACCTCGATGATGACAACGATGGTATCTATGATTTAATCGAGCGTTTCGATGGTTGCTACGCCACCGATCCACTCGACCACGACAACGATGGAATCCTAGATCACTTGGATTGGGATGACGACAACGATGGCATATTGGAAGGGCCGATTGATTGGAGCCAAGGCGCAGACCCAACAAATGTCACTAGTGATCGATATGTGAACGCCAGTACGATTCACCCTGCTACTGGCAGCCCAGTTGGTTTTGGCTACAAGGTTGATCAAAACCCATGGGATCACGACAACGATGGTGTGACTGACGAGGATCAGGACGCTTCCGGAAGGGGAAGCTATGACGAGGATGACGACAACGACGGCCGAATTGATCAGTTCTCATGGCCATGTGATAATGATGGAGATGGTGTTAGGGATTACTTCGATGAGGATGACGACAACGACGGAGTCATCGATGTTAACGATCGCCATCCATACGATGCTTCGATAACTTCAGCAATGTCAGCGAGTGGAACCTACGACGCAGCAGTAACATGGCAACACACTGACTACAGAACTTACAGCTGGGGTATCAACTTCGTAACCATGGAAGCAGAGTTTCACCCAACCTCTCCTTCATTCACCTCAATCGTCGATGGTGATCTCGACGGTGACGGTATCCCTAACTTCTTGGATGCCGATGGTGATGGTGATGGTTTGCCTAACAATGTCGACGCTGACGATGATGAGGATGGCTTGTTGGATACCTCCGATCCAGACGACGATAATGATGGAATACCTGATGTATGTGTAGATGTGGATTACAACAACGATGGCTTGAATGATTACACTCGTGTAGACACCAGTCCTTACCAGACTCCAGGTGGCGATACAGATGGTATAGTTGGTATCGATTGTGAAATGGATTACGATTGGGACAGCGACAATGACCGCTTCCGCGCCTTCGATCAGAACTACAATCACATATGGGATTGGTTCGATCCGGAAATGGGCGGAGCCGTCGAGCCCGACAATCCACTATTCGATCCAAGTTGGGATCCAGCTAATCTCTCGTGGGATCTTGACGATGATGGGTTGGAAAACGAGGTTGACCCATACCCTCTGAACAGCACCACAGAGGTCAACACTTGGAATTGTGAGTGGAACGCTAACTACAACCCTGCTACCGATGGTGATGGCGATGGCCAGCCAGGTGGCTCCCACCCCAAGTGTATCACAGAGCGCGCTTCCTACACCGGCAACAACGATTGGGATGGCGATGGTATACTCAACTACGAGGATGTTGACGACGATAACGACGGCATCCCCGACTACATGGACATCGACACTGATTGCGATCTGGACAATGACAATGACATCCACATTCTAAATGGTAGCTTATACCGTGACGATGGTCCAAATGACATTGATTCGGATGTTGATGGTGACGGTTTGCAGAATGTCGATGATTGGGATGACGACAATGATGGTATTGCTGATTTGTTCGACCCGGATGATGGCAATTGTGGCATCATCGACACAGATCCAACAGATTCCTTCTATCGACCTTGGTACCCATTGGGAGACGGTGACAACCTCGATGGTACTGGCGATAGCCAGCGATATCAAGACAATGTCACTGATCACTGGAATGTCTCGTACCTAATCAACCCGTTCTCACCTAGCCAGAACTTCATGTTGAACTACAACGGCTTCGATGGCACCACTAGCCCAGCAACCTCTGGAGTGGTTACCGAGTTCTGGTGGATTTACCTGACCCGCTGGTCTAGTTGGAATGGTGATAACAAATGGGACATAGATGGTGATGGAGATACATTACAGAATGGTTTGGACATAGATCAAGACGCCGACGGTTTACCTGATTGGTGGGATCAAGACGAAGGAAATGACGGCGTTCTCGACATAGATGATCCGAAGATGGGGGGCACTCTAGACTATTCGACCTGTGGTTATGTGATTCAACCACAACAGGTGAATGGTTTAGCTCCAACAGGATATGTTTGTGGATACGAATACGCATTGCAGTATGGCTACCCGTTCAATGGATTTGGCTCGCCGATGGGAATTCCTTACTCAGTAAGGCCTGATCCTACCTATTCTGACGGTGCATACGATGGTGCCAATTCGCAGCAGAATTGGCGCTGTACTTCTCAGTGTTATCACTTCGAGTTTGGCCCTCAGGTCTTCGCATCTTCGAACTACACCGCACTTGCTCACAACCGTGATTTGTTCACGGCTTACATTGGCATGAAGTGGTCACTCTTCCAGTGGCAGCAAGATGTCAATGGAAACTGGTTCCCCGACGAATTCGCTGACCATTTGGAGGACGAGGTTGATCCAGATGATGACTGCGGCGCTCCACTTGGTGGTGGTGTACCAGATCCATCTTGCATGTTCAACGATACCGCCGACCTCGATGACGACTTCGATTCAATCTACGATCTCTACGATGTCGACGATGACAACGATGGCTTGTGGGACTATTTTGAGGTTGACACCAACAGCGATCTCGATGACGACGCAGGCACCCAACCCCCTGGCAATTTCTTCACAGGATTGAACTGTCAGGACAAAGACGACGATGGACAGGATTCAGACCCGGATGGCGATGGTTGGTTCCAAGCAGTATGGGATAAGGGTGTGATGGGACAAGGTCTTCTTT
>CAXFCF010000194.1:0-2987 GCA_964000875.1 uncultured Candidatus Poseidoniales archaeon | reverse complement strand
TTCCAAGCAGTGCCTCTTTCGATGAGTTAGTAGCATGTGTTGAGGGTTTGAACAAAGACTCCAACGTGCATGGCATCTTGGTGCAATCACCTCTTCCATCTGGTTTGGATGAGTTGGCGATAACCGATTTGATTGATCCGGGCAAGGATGTAGACGGGTTCCACCCAGTGAACTTGGGCAGGCTTGTGCAAGGAAGGAACGATGGCATGGTTCCGTGCACTCCTGCCGGAGTGGTGCGCCTATTGGAGTGGGGAGGCGTTGAATTATCAGGCAAGAGGGCGGTAGTCGTCGGCAGATCACGAATAGTTGGAGCTCCCCTTTCCCTACTTCTTGCTAGGAAGGGAGCCGATGCTACTGTCACGATAGCGCATTCGCGCACGCAAGACTTAGCTTCGACCTGCCGTGAGGCTGATGTGTTGATTGCAGCGGTGGGAGTTCCTGAGTTGGTGGCTAAGGATTGGATAAGTCCCGGAGCAGCCGTTGTCGATGTCGGTGTGAACCGTGTTGATGATGATTCTGAGAAGGGATATCGCTTGACGGGTGATGTGGAACCTGCAGCCGCAGAAGTTGCAGGTCACCTCTCTCCGGTTCCCGGTGGAGTTGGACCTATGACCATCGCCATGCTGATGATGAACACGGTCAGAGCAGCCAATACTCAGTCATGAGAATTAAAATATCCCCATATCCATCTGGGCGTCTTCGCTTGCGTGGACACGAGGATCCCATCGAGGACTCCAGACTAGATTGACATGAACAGAGCCAACTTCGTCCACCGATAGCGCGGCTCGATGTACTGCTGCCATAATCTCTGGAGCGACGGGGCATCCTGGTGAGGTAAGGGTCATGTCGAGTTCACAGTGAGTGACTCCATCCTTCTGCTCCAACCTGACTTCGTAGATTAGTCCTAATTCTACGACGCTGATCTCTAATTCTGGGTCCTCTACAGAGTCGCACGCTGCAAGTACCGCTTCCTCCAAATTGCTCATGCGTTTTCCTCCGCTAACCTTCTGGCTTCTTGCCTCACTTTAGTGAACATGTTGAGAAAACCGTTTGCCCGGTTCGGTGAGAGGCTTCCCATAAAACCGAGTTCTCTGGTGAACGAGACGGGGTAGTCGGCGACAACCGATGGAGGAAGGCCATTGACCGCTTTCTGGGCGATTGCCATCAGCCCCTGAACTATCATTGCATCCGCCGATCCAATCATGTGGAACATTCCATTATCATCGAGTGTGCATCGAACATGTGCCTCTGATTGGCAACCGAGTACCTTGGTCTCCTCTGACCAATCCTCAAGAGGAAGGAGGTCGCACTCTTCGCCGAAGTCGTAGATCATCTCGTACCGCTCCATGTCGTCCTCTACTTCGGAAAACTCGTCAATGACCTCCTGGAGGGCTGGAGACCACTCAAAACCAGACACTGAATCACCTCAGGCGAGCCTCTCTACCACGGATTTCAAGTGGGTGATGAAAGCATCTGCCTCCTCCTTGGTGTTGTAGAGATAGAACGAGGCTCGATTCGTGGATGCGATTCCCAGACGCCTCATCAGCGGTTGTGCGCAATGGTGGCCGGTTATAACTGCGAATCCTCCCAAGTCGAGAAAGTGCGCAAGATCCGATGCATGTATCGTGTCATGTAGGAACGAGACCGCACCTGAACCTAGGTCTCCTTCGTGGTTGCCGTAGATCTTGATTCCCGGAATCTTTGCCATCTCCGTAGCGGTATGGCGAGCCAGTCCCAAGATATGCTCGCTAAGTTCCTCCATGTCGAACTGCGAGAGCCACTTCACCGCAGCGCCCCAACCAATCGCTTCGGCTATTTTCGGCGTCCCAGCCTCAAATCTGTGAGGTGCGTCCTGATATGTCGATTTCTCAAGCCAGACCTCCTTAATCATGTCACCACCACCTAGGAAGTGAGTCATTTCCTTGACTCGCTCCTCGGTTACCATCAGGCAACCGATTCCAGTTGGCCCGCACATCTTGTGAGCGGAACAGGCAACGAAGTCAGCGCCCATAGTGTCGAATCCGAGTCGGTCATGGCTAACGGCTTGGGCACAATCTAGCAATACGAATGCACCCTCTCCACCACGTCCTCGTTCCTTAGCGAGCTGGATGATTCGCTCGACTGGATTGCGAACACCAAGCACATTGCTGGTGTGGACACAACCGACTAGAGTCACTTCTTCAATGGTAGATTCGAGTGCTTCCATGTCGAGGCAGTAGTTGTCGACATCGATGGGCACGAACCTAAGTTCGACTCCCTTCTCCTCAGCCAGCATCTGCCATGGCACGAGGTCGGCGTGGTGTTCCATCTCTGTCAACAGGATGACATCACCCTTCTGCAGGTTCTTGCGCCCCCATGCATGTGCCACTAGGTTGATTGCCTCGGTCGTGCCACTGGTGAAGAAGAGTCGATCTGGAGAAACATCGAACCATTCGGCGATTCCAATCCTTGCTTCCTCGTAGGCTGCAGTTGCTTCGCCAGCAAGGGTGTGGACAGCTCTGTGAACATTGGAGTTGTACTCTGCATAATAGCGATTCATCGCATCGATGACCGCGTTCGGTTTTTGGGTGGTCGCGGCGTTGTCCAGGTAGACTAGGGGTTTACCGTTTGGAAGCACCCTAGAGAGAATCGGGAACTCAGCGCGAATCGCATCCATGTCCAAGGTCACACTCTCCCCTCCTACCATTCCACAATGTTCGACGATTTCAAGCCATTCACGATTCAGGCGTAGCCTGAAACTCCGATTTACGACACATAGTCTGCTATCGACTCCCCTGTGATCGAACTGAGGCCACCAGCCAGAAGTTCGTTGAGCCATTCGTGCAAGTGGTGGGATCCCATCTGGGAAAGAGTGGCGTTGAGGAAGGCGGCAATCAGCAATCCAGTCGTCTGCGCTTCGTCGAATCCACGAGATCTCAGATAGAACGATTGCTCTTCATCGAGAGGACCGTTAGCAGTTCCATGACCACAACCCACTACTTCGTTCT
>CAXFCF010000193.1:0-2999 GCA_964000875.1 uncultured Candidatus Poseidoniales archaeon | reverse complement strand
CCGAAGGACTACTGACTGGAGCCGCCTACTTCGGATTGCCTCTGATGGCTTCGCTGTTTCTCGCTGAACTAATCTCCAGGAGATACCACGCGAGGTTCAAAGTCCACTTGCCACCATCACTTCCGGCTGCTCTTCCAATACCAATGACCAGCGCAGGTGCAATCGTCTGGCCATTTTCGATATTTGCTGTTCTTAGCCAGAAGAGGATGAATCATCTTGTTTGGCCTAACAGGGCAGCTATGGTATTCAGCAGTCTAACGCTGCCGACATCGCTGATAGTAATCGGTTTCTGGCTCACCGTAGGCGGGCTGTCCCTGACTCCTACATCGACTCCTGTTCTCTCCTCGGCACCAACTATCGTCGATCTCAACCTATGGGTCGAGGCTTTTTCGATGACCTTGGGGACCTTCAGTGACTTGGTTTACCAATCCGCTTGGCTACATCCATTAGCGTTGGCAGGGCATTCCGTGATGACCCTAGGGTGGATTCTGCTTCTTCCTGTACCGGGATTCCCTGGTTCCAGGATACTTGCTGGCTTGGTCGGTTTGGATAGGTTTGAGGACAACTCGTTCCAGATTGCCTTAACGATGGCGTTCGTGCTAGCAGCGGTCGGCATTCTTGTGACTAGTGCCTATTCACCATGGTTATTCATTCTCTTCCTTGGCTTCTGGAGGCAGTTGATGGATTCTGGATTTGAGGGTGCAGGACATCTGACATTTTCCAGTGATGAGGTCGACTCTAATCGGATGATGGCTGCCGGTGTGGTGGCAGGCCTGATGCTGTTGATTGCCTTCCCCGGGATGAGTGCGGTGTCCATGATGTCCGATTGGGACGATGGTCTGGAACTCGACTGGGAGGAGGAGCTGTCCATCGGTTCCGATGGGGAGTGGAGCCATCGGTTCGATGTCGGTTTGACTGGTGTAATGTCAAGGAACGCTACCTTGGCGATTTGGCTCGATCCACCAAGGGAAGACTGGTCGGCAGAGATTTATTGTGGCGAGGAGAGATTAGCGCTACCCACTACCTGTGAATTAGGTCTGATTGATACTTCGGTAGGGAAGCAGTTCACTTTGCTGACGAACTTAACCTCTGAATCAAGTGAACGAACTCCGGCTGATTTACATATCCGCATTGACGATGGTCAGAAGATTGTCGACGAACATATTCGACTCACGATATCTGAGACGCCTAAGGCATTGCAACCGAGATGGGACATCACACCTCGTATAGATGGGGTCGATGCTTGTGCCAACATGAGTTTCGAGGGATTAAACCAGGGTGCTAACCTAACTACATCCGCTTTCTTGTGGGAGGTCGAATCTCCTGCTGGTGGTGCGGTAATCGCTTCTGATGACCAAGTCGAGGTCTGTATGTCTGCGCCGGCTCACGCTATATCCATGCTTGCGGACATGGATGGTTTCGGGCGCGTCCTGCCAGTAGAGGCTCTGCTTGACAATGGTTCGAAGACCATGTTCAAACTGCGTATCCCAGGTCCTTCAAAGTCAGTGGTGATTCCTGCAAATGGCATCAACCTCACCAGCAAAGAGTGGAACATGACTCCTTCCGAGTTCCGGGCAGGGTCGCTACTCTCTTGGGACGCTGGACAAGATGGCCATTGTGTAGAGAGGATATTCAGGGAGCCTGGAATTATTGATTCAGGTTTCTCATGGAATGGTGAGGATCAGAGAGAGATCCGAATCCCAGACATCAGCGTGAACGGTTCTCTGACAATCACCCTCTCTGAAGGTTCTGTCCTGGCAACCTGTGCGCCCGGATTATCTCCGCCTTTCTTTGAGCGTTGGGAAATCGGCCACGGTCCCGCACTTTCATTTGATGCCGGTGATGGGTTGTCTTGGGCTTGGATCGGAGATGACTTTTCTGGTGAGTCGGTGGTTATACACAATCCTGGTTCCCAGGATGTCAGCGTCCAGACGCGTGTCGTCGAATCAGTAGATGAGAGCCAATCGGTTGAATGGTATCATGAGGGTGCCCTCTCCATTCCAGCAGGTGGCAATATCACGATTGATCTTAGGGGAAGGTTGGGCGATGTGGGTGTGAGTCAATTCGCCTGGTTCTCATTGGACGGTGATTCAGCCTTTGAAAGTTCGATCACACTCAATTTGGCTTCAGTTTGTCAGCAAGGAGCCGACATTGACCCCTACGATGGCCAGGTTAGTTGTGTGGGGACGGGTGGTGAGTGATGCGAATCGCCATTCTTGGTGTTGGCTCGATTGGCTCCCTGTTTGCCACTCGTCTAGCACAGACCGACTGTGACTTGGTGCTCTACGCCAGAGGCATGGTTTCGCAGACACTAGCTTCGACCGGTTTAGTTCTCCATGAGGTGGCTGGAGGGATGACCCATGTTCCGAGTTCTCGCTGGGTGGTGCTAGAGGGCGACTTGACACCCGAGGTATCTTCTTGCTGTGATATCGCAATAATCTGCGGGAAGTCTGGTTCGACTACTGAGTTGGCGAAGGTCGCGGAATGGTTGCTCAAGCCGGAAGGAATTGGTGTCACCTTGCAAAACGGACTTGGAAATGCATCCAAATTACAGGCTTGGCTTGGTATACACAGATTTCTGATGGGTTCCACCACCCATGGTGCCATGCGACTTTCTCCCGAAGAGGTTCGCTGGGCTGGGAGAGGGGAGATCCATATCGGTGCTCCACTCGGTTCTGATCTAGCAGATGGTAGTTCCAAGGTTCTTGAATTTCTTGAACTCTTGGAGCAGGCCGGTTTGGATCCGATGTGGGCGGAAGATCCGGTTCGGGTTGTATGGGGCAAGTTACTACTGAATGTGGCAATCAACCCACTTGCTGCTATCTGCGGTGTTAGGAACGGTGAGATACTCGCCGACGGAAGTTTGCTCGAACAGGCTCGTGCGGCGATGTTGGAGGCAAATACCGTAGCTGCGGCTGAAGGTGTCGAGTTCACCGAATCGGAATTGGTTAGAGATCTTGACAGGGTGTTGGCTCACACATCCGAGAACAGGTGCTCGA
>CAXFCF010000192.1:0-3022 GCA_964000875.1 uncultured Candidatus Poseidoniales archaeon | reverse complement strand
CCACTCTCTCTCTGTTCATCATCTCAAACATCAGTGGCATTCCGCCGTGCAGCGGACCTACGAGCCAACCGACGCTGTCATCGAAATTCATCACGCAAGTGGGGCTCGCGTGCAGACCCATCTTCTCCTCGGTACCTGAGCAAGTTACACCGTTGTGCTCTGTGTTGAGGCTGTTTGAAACTCCCTCTAGGCCACCTCCGTCCCATTCCGATGGCATGTATTTGGGCACGAGGAAAAGAGAGATTCCCTTGGTTCCCTCGGGCCCGCCTGGGGCCTTTGCAAGAACAAGATGTACGATGTTGTCGGCCATATCATGCTCACCGTAGGTGATGAAAATCTTGGTTCCCGAAATCTTGTAGGTCCCGTCAGATTGGGGTTCTGCACTCGTATTGATTATTCCTAAATCGGTTCCAGCGTGGGGCTCTGTTAGGCACATAGTGCCCGCCCACTCACCGGTAGCAAGGTTGGTTGCGAAGTAGTCGATTAGGTCTTGGCGGCCATGAGAGGTAAGCACCTCATACACACCTATGGACAACGCTGGCAGAACGCTAAGGGCCATGCAGGCAGAGGTTCCGAACTCGGCCCAAGTTACAGCTTGGAAGAAGGTTGGAACTCCCATACCTCCATGCTCTGGTTTGCATGATGTTGCTAACCAACCCTCTTCGATGCCTCTCCTGTAGGCCTCCTTGAATTCCTGAGGCATGGTGATTTTGCCATCTTGGAAAGTTAGGCCTTGTCGGTCACCCAGTTCATTGATTGGTAGCCAGACTTCCTTGGCGTGAGTGGCCCATCCTTCAATCAGCATAGCAAGGAAGTCAGCATCGAAGTCCTCGAAACCTAGGCCATCTATCGAACCGATCGCGTCGAAAACCTCGTTGAACAGGAAATCGTATTCGCGCGCAGGGGGTTCCCAAACTACCATCATTTCACCTCAATTCCTCAACGGCTTTCCCGTCTCCAACATATGTTCCATCCGAGCCAGAGAATCGGGCTGTCGCCCGAGCCAACCGATTGCTGTTCTCTCCATCTCAAGGATGTCATCCTCTTCTAGAGACTCGGTCATATCGGTATCTCCGCCGGTTAGAATTCGTGCCAACTCTCTGGTTACTACCACATCATGTGGGGTTGCCTGACCCGACATTGCGAGGTCTTTGACGGCTAACTCAAGCGCGGTAAATCCGGTTTCGCCTGGAAGATTGTAAGTTCGTGGCTCAGGCGGCTCGTAGTCAGTGGACAATTCCAAGACCCTGTGCTTAGCATCGGCGAGCAGCCTGTCTCTATTCATGGTAATCTTGTCATTCGGACCGAGGAAACCCATAGAGCGAGCCTGTTCTGCAGATTTCGCTACTTGAGCGGTTCCGATAGTCTCGAAGGCTTTCATCACCGCCCCCATGGGGCCTTCGGGAACTAGTCCGAAGTCACGCAATCGGCCGAGTAGTTCCTTGCACCCTCCCCAAGCAGGAATGATTCCTACACCAACTTCGACAAGACCGATGTATGATTCGGAATGGGCTTGGATTGCATCACAGTGCATCAGGACTTCGCAGCCGCCGCCAAGGCACATGCCGGCGGAAGCAGCGACGACGGGGATCTCGCAGTACTTCAGAGCCTGATAGGCGTCTTGCCCTGCAGAGATGAAGTCCTCGACGTCTTTCCACGCAGCTAGATTGACGGCGAACAGGACCAATCCTAGATTTGCTCCAGCAGAGAAGTTCGAGCCATCGTTGCCGATAACGATCCCTTTCCAATCGCCTGTCTCGGCCATGTCGACTGCATCGACCAGCATTTCCACGATGAATGGATCAACGGCGTTCATCTTCGAATGGTATTCGACTAGGAGAATATCATCGCCCATATCCCAGATGCTTGCAGAACCATTACGCTTCAGTGGTTTGCCTCGCCTCTTGAGGTCGGCTACTGTGAGTGTGGATTCGGGGCGCTGGACTGTGACCATCGAGCCATCTACTGTAAGTCGGTTAATTTCACCGTCTTCAATAGAGTAGAATGAGCCGGTGGCAGCGGCCTTAGCCAGCATATCGGGTACAGGTCGGCCGGACGCCTCCAATCGCTCGACCATGTTGCTAGCACCAATTGAGTCAATCATCTCAAATGGCCCTTTCTTCCAGTTGTATCCGACCTTCATTGCGCCGTCGATCGAGTAGATGTCGTCGCTGACTTGGGGTGCTATGTGCGCGGCGTAGGAGAGAGTATCAAGCAGGACATCAGCAACGAACTCAGCGCCCTCATCGGGATAGTCCATCAGACGAGCAAGGCCCTGTTTGCCCATCTTTGCAGATGAGAAAGCGGCCCTGCGATTGACAGGTGCATAGTCGCCCGTGGAAAGATTGCGTGCCTCCTTGACTCGCTTGCCGTCTTCGGTATTGAGGCGGTAGAATCCTCCCTTGCCCTTTCTACCAGTGTATCCCTCGTCAATCATTGCCTCGATAATATCTCCTCCAGTTCCGGCAATATCGTGGAATGGGTCGTCGGAAGGGAGATGCTCGAGCATACTGGAGGTGACATGGGGGACAAGATCAATTCCGACTAGGTCCATCAAACCGAAGACCGCGGTCTTGGGTACACCGATTGGTCGACCCAGCATGGCATCTGCTTGCTCAACAGTAAGGCCATGGTCAAGTGTTGCTTTGAGCGCCCTCTGGATGAAGTAAATCCCGAGTCTATTGCCGATGAATCCTGGAGTATCGTTACACATTGTAACTCTCTTACCCAGCCTTTGATCTGCAAATGAGCATAGTCTCTCAGTAACGGAGTCGTCGACTTCGGGGGCGGTGACGACTTCGAGAAGAGGCAGGTATCGAGGAGGGTTGAAGAAATGTGTAATCAGGAATCGGGATGCCATGTCGTCGGACATGCCCCCAACCAATTCAGAACGAGGGAGAGTCGAGGTGTTTGAGGAAACAATGGTGTTTGGACCGATGTGTTCGGCCATGTTTGCGTAGAGGTTGCGCTTGATGTCGAGGTTCTCGATTACTACTTCGACTACCCAGTCGACTTCGGAGAG
>CAXFCF010000191.1:0-3030 GCA_964000875.1 uncultured Candidatus Poseidoniales archaeon | reverse complement strand
GTTCAGATGCCACCCGGGATGCCTGTTGCTACAGTAGGTGTAGATCGAGGCGACAACGCAGCACTGCTTGCATTGCAAATTATCGGTACAGCCAACGCAGACATCGCAGCGGCAGTAGTAGCATATCGAGAAATGCGCACGAACATGGTCATCAATGACGATAGAGCGCTTCAGGAAGAACGCAGTGCATAGGTGGTTCGAATGATTGAGGCAAGCACCCTCGTAGATGAGGCGATTGAGAAGCTGAAAGCTGAGGTAGATGACATTGCGGTCATCGCTTGCTCTGGCGGAATCGATTCTTCTGTCGCTGCTGTACTTGCCAACCAAGCTGTTGGTGATTTACTGCACTGCGTTTATGTTGATACTGGATTGATGCGCAAGGATGAGACGGAGGAGGTCAAGGAGATGCTCGCTGGGCTCGGCCTAAATCTCACCGTGGTCTACGCTGCAGAGCGCTACTTCGAAGCGCTCGCAGGCGTTACCGATCCAGAGGAAAAGAGGCACATAATAGGAGAGTTGTTCATCCGTATCTTTGAGGAAGAGCAACGAAAGGTCGGTGCCAAGTATCTTGTTCAGGGAACCATTGCTCCTGATTGGATAGAGTCTGGAGGGGGGGTTCGCGATGTCATCAAATCACACCACAATGTGGGTGGCCTCCCCGAGGATGTCGACCTGATTATCGTTGAACCTCTTCGAGACTTCTACAAGGACGAGGTTAGAGCGATGGGTCACTCCCTCGGCATCGAGTCATCCAACAGACAGCCATTCCCTGGCCCGGGTCTTGCCGTCCGTGTTCTTGGCGAGTTGACTCCCGAGAGAGTTGAGGTGTGTCGAGAGGCTTGTGCTATTGTAGAGGAGGAACTCCAAGCCGCTGCTGCGGAGGGCAAGATGGAGATCCCATGGCAATACTTCGCAGCTTTACTCCCTGTCAAGAGCGTTGGTGTGCATGGTGATGTAAGGGTTCATGGTGAGACTGTGGTAGTGCGCGCCGTTCAGTCGCTTGACGGAATGAGCGCTAGGTACTCACTGATTCCGCATGATGTGCTAGAGAAAGTGAGTATCCGTATCACGAACAGCCTGAAGGGTAGCGTTAACAGGGTTGTATACGATATCACCCACAAGCCACCTGGCACCATAGAGTGGGAGTGAATCTTCTCCTAGCTTCTCCCGATTCCTTCATGAAGGGGAGGTCGGTGGGGCGCTCCGTTGCCGCTGTAGCTTAGTGGTGGAGCGATGGACTGTTAATCCATAGGCCGCCGGTTCAAATCCGGTCAGCGGCGCCACATACCGACACATAGTGTCGGCTTTTCTCCTATTCATGGGTTCATCAGACAATAAGGGGTGGTTTCAAGTCACTTGCACACCTCGAGAGACACATGTCACCCGAAGTATTGTCTTTTGAAGGGCGAAGAACGAGGACTTTCTGTGCCGCAGCACTCCTATTGTTGTCGTCACTCATAGCCGCTACTCCAACCGCGAGCGCATTAACTGGTAACGAGACTATTGGACTGAACAGTGTAACAAATAGTTCAGCGAATGTTTTGGTAAGCAACTTGGATTCCAACGAATCGTATTACTGGTGGGTTTTCGTTTTAGATTCCAATGGTACTCTTCATGACTACGATTATGGGAGTATATCGAACATTGGTGGTTCTGGTACGACTAGCTATGGTGCAACTTGGTTAGCTCCAACTACAGCAGGGAACTATTCGGTACTTGCAGAGTTGACCGATGCTAGCACAGGCAACTCATTGGACAACACAACCCAATACTTCACTACAAGCGGCGGAAGTGCTCCCGCGTCATTGACTCCTGATTCATACGAGCCAAACGATACCATCGCCACGGCCAGCAATGTAACGACTTGGGTAGGTAGTTCGATTGGAAACCTAACCATTCACAACTCGACTGATGACGATTACTTCTCGTTCACTTCTCTAGGGGGTCAGAACATCCAGGTACAGATTACCTTCTCTCACGCTGGTGGGGATTTGGACATGGACATCTACAGTGGAAACGGTTCGACATATGTTGGTTCGTCGACAACCACTACAGATGACGAGAGTTACACAATCATCAATTCCACTGCTGGATCCTACTATGTCTATGTTTACGGTTGGGGCGGTGCAGACAACACCTACAACCTCTCAATCTCAGCGTCCAACACTTCCAGTCCAGGTTCGCAGAATGATGCTGGTTCTGGTGGAGACGTTGGGGACAATGCAACCACTTCGTACACTTTGACGCCAGGTGCTTATTCGTCCTATACAGGGTATGTAGATCAGACAGATACCGTTGATGTGTACAATGTCTCGGTTCCCACGGGATACAATATTTCGTCAGAAATGAGTTTCGCGACTGGAAACGATTTCGATCTATACCTAATAGATCAGAACTTCTCTGCCAACTACATAGACTACAGTTGGTTTTCTAACCCAGAGGCAGTATCCAGCAACGGAACAAATGTTGGAGGCAGTCATGTATACATCGCAATCAGTGCATACAGTGGTGCAGGAAACTACACCCTAGACATCTGGCTCTTCCCATCCGGAGGGTCGGGTAACACAACAGTCGGAACGGGTAACCTGAGTGTTGATTACTTCTCAAATGGCACCTACGGCGAATTAACTGCTAGCAATTTGACCAGCGGTTCATCATACGATTTAGATGCATACCTTCTAGATTGGAATGGTACCAACTACTCATCTCTAGGTACTTTCACAACCAGTTGGACCTCGAATGGATCCGACAATGTTGTACCGGCTTATGTGACTCTGGCGAACGAATACTGGTACTGCCTCTACGGTGAATTGTACGAGACTTCTGGTGTGCCTACATTCCTTGAATATGACATAGATTGTATCTACTACGAGATGATGGAAGGTTTCGTCACCTCAGATACTGGAGGCGAGATTTACGCACAGAATTTGACTACAGGTGACAACTATTCCTACGAGTGGTATCTCTACATCGGTGGCGGCTCGACCTACTTGCAGTCAGGCAGTGGTTCGTTCACTGCATCGGGAGTTA
>CAXFCF010000190.1:0-3041 GCA_964000875.1 uncultured Candidatus Poseidoniales archaeon | reverse complement strand
TCTCCAGTGAAGTAAGGGAAGTCACGGTCGAGGTTGTCAGCAGTCGAAGTACCGTTCACGAACAACCTGTGTTTGCTCGGCATAGTCCAGTTCAGTCCTGGCCCGGTAGGGAAGTCACCTTCGGAGGACTGCGCCTCAACGGATGATGTAGTAGGGGCTGAGACGAGCATCGAACCCATGAGGCAGATTATTGCTACCATGGTGAGCAGTCGAACGCTAGTGCTCCCTCCCATCGTGCGGCGTGAGCCAACCTCTTGCTTTCAACCTGCCCGCACCCTTAGGGGTGCGGTTATCGCTCATCCTAGCCAACCTAGGAGTGGCATGACTTGCCAAGCTATCAGGGCGCCACAGCCAATTGATATGGCGTTCACTTGCCCCTTTCCGATAAGCCCGCGATTTTCCAAAGTGGCTCCCAGTATGCTGTCTATTTGACATCCTATCCAGCCAATCGCGGTGACGACGGCAACGAACTGTAGCATCCCTTCTGTGCCCCCCCCTTGGAGATACCAGCCGAGGATCCAGGTGAGTATCGCGATTAGAGCGGCTCCTGCTAAGGCAGCAAACTGTCCATTCGGGCTCCAACCGCCGTTCAAACCCTGTTCACACTGCTTCATCGTGGTAATCATCCTGACTCTCTCGTCGAGACAGCCGAACTCACTTGCGAAGGTGTCTGCTGCAGCAACGGCAATGGCTGCTCCATAGACAGGTAGCAATGTGTCCCATGAACCCTCGATGAATGCGAAAATGGCGACAACACCGGGGACTCCACCGTTAGCTACCACATTGGTCCATTCACGGTGCCCATCCTCTGATTCTGCGAGTCCCTTCTCTGACTTTTCGTCCCAACGCCACTTGGTTGCCCATGAGCCGGCTGCTAGGAAACCGAGTAGGATAAGCAACCATGTCCAGTGGCCGAGAATCCCCACTATTGATCCAAGAACTACGGCTGTCGCGATTCCAGGCCCATCAAGGATGTTCTTTAATTTCGATATAGCGGTTAGAGCTACGACTAGTGAGATTGACACCCAGAGGTTTACTGAGTCGAGACCACCCATGATTTCACTCAGGTCGGAAGCTGCCGTCGAGGCACCTTCAGCTAAGGAATCCAGAAACATCGAATCTGCCCCAATTCGCAAGGTCCCTTCACACGCGGTTCAAGAATGTGTCTGAAAAACCGCGCGCGCCGCGCGCGTCTGACAACGAATCATTTGGAGCCGTTCATGGAGTAGGAGCGTTCATCACACCACGCACAATTCCCCTTCCGAGCAGAAGCATTCCAGCCACTAGGAATACGGAAAGGAGTATTTGCGCTCCTAATGCGGCTCCCGTCGACCATCCAGCAGCGGTAGTTGCTAAATCGACGATAGTGATGGAGCCGTTCCATGCCATATGCCCCAATATTGCCAACGAAAGACCCAAAATCGGATTTTTCGGGATGACAATCGCACCGCTCTCTGGTAGTTTAGACATCGGTTCCAATAGTGGTAGACGGAATTCACCAAGTAACTCGCTAGCATCCAAATGAGTGCTTTCGGGGTTCTCTTCCCCTACAAACTCGCCCGTCTTTGGATCTATTAGCTTCCACTCAAGAGGGTCTGGATTCATCTCTTGCTCTGCAACTGTCTGAGGGTTGGTTTTTGCCAGCCGTTCTTTGCGGCGCATCAACCAATATCCTAGCCCCACTCCTGTTAGGCCGGTCCAGAAGGCGTGACCAGGTATCGAGCCTATTCCCCTCACCAAGGTCGTGAAAGTGAATGCTATTGGCCCTCCGAACGAGGACGATAGCACATAGATTAGGTTCTCCAGCATCGCAAACCCGAGACCTACCGTGAACCCAACTTGGAAGCCGCGACGGGGGGAGTCGATGGTAGATGCGAAGGCGAGCACGAACAGTCCTTTGCAGATTTCTTCCCCGAACGGCGCTGAGATAACCGGAATCATCAGTTCAACCATTTCTGTTGAAAGGAACAGTCCAGCCATCAGAGGAAAAAGCATCGAGTTGATTGTCAAAGCAGGGATAGCAGACAACATGCCGCCTACGAGCCAAGATTCGGACTCACGCTGCATCGTGTGTAGGCCAAGCCTTCTTGTGCACCATGACCACCAAGCCATGACAGGGATGCTGAATCCCAGAAGCCAAGCGGGTATGCCAATTATGATGAACAATAGGATGGCGACTATCGCGCCGGCTTCGGATGATAGGTAGAGAGCAGTCAGAAGCGTTGTGATGATCAATAGGCCAGTGAAAAGAAGCCAAGCGGTCTTGCTGGGTGGCGTATCCAACAGACTGTCGTCGCGTACCACATGGTGGTTGAAAGTGGTTGGAACAGGTGTTGCCAAGGCTCCCCCCATGGCTAGTCGATGCACAGTTGCTCCGTTCGGATCGGGCAGCGCTCGCTGCACATGTATTAGACGAGGCCTGCGTAGGTAGGCCAGCAGGAACACAAACGGTGCAGCGAAGATTCCTCCGCAGACACTGAGAGCGGGTTCACCAAGAGCCATTCCATAAGGCACCATGAAGATTAGTTGGGCAAGGAAAGTGGCCACTACGACAGTCCCCAATATTCTGCCGTAAACCTTCCATGGAGAACTTACTCGCACCATTTGAATGTCCTTTGGTATAGGTGTGAGGGGTTGTACTTGAGGCATCACATAGGTGTAGCCGGCAGGAGCCTGACCTGGGATTTGCATGGTTTGCAGTGGCATCCCGTGCTGGTAGGGAACCGGCTGCATGATTGTGTGAGAGCGTGTGTATCACTTGAAGTCAAGGTCGGTACCTGCTCAGTTCGCCCATCAATCGTCATTGTAGACAGCAGTCAGCATGGAATTCTCATCATCGCAGGTAGCAATACGAACCAGTACTCTGCAATGAACCCCACTGTTATACAACAAACAAGTCAGGAGAAATCGACCTCTCCAGTGTCTACATCGTAAAACGCTCCCGCGATTTCGGTGCCAGGTCTCAGCAATGGGTTGCTTCGCAGCGTCTCGACATCCGCTGCTAATTTGGCGCGTGCATCTTCGATGAGTCGAGGTGAGAA
>CAXFCF010000189.1:0-3048 GCA_964000875.1 uncultured Candidatus Poseidoniales archaeon | reverse complement strand
ATCATCCCCATGGTCATCGTGGTCATCATCCCCATGGTCATCGTGGTCATCATCCCCATGGTCATCGTGGTCATCATCCATCTCAGGGAACGAAAGCGTGTGCGCGACGTGTTCTACATGAATTTCAGATGCATTATCTTCATCCATTGCGAGGGTTGTGGATTCATAGGATCCTACTGTAAGCAGTTCACATAGTTCCGTAACTAACATCCCCTCGTAATCAAGAGTGGCCTCATCACCAGGCATTGCGTGGGTTTCAATGGAGGTTGGAGCGGCATCGCCAAGTGATGAGATGGTGGAATCGACCCAAGGCTCTAGACCTAGGCCATGATAAAAGAACAAATCAGCAGCTTGCAATCGTATCAAGTCTGCAGCGGACGGCTCGTAGTCGTGTACAGGAATGTTGTCCTCGCTCATCATTTCGACATACACAGTGGTACCAGCGATTGCATTAACAAGTTCTCCAATGTGATATGTAGAAGCCATTACGGTTCCATATTTTCCTTCTGCCTCCGCAGAGTCCTCATCGCCTCCCAAACATCCAGCAAGGCTTGATAGAACCATCAACAGGCCAACCAAAACTACGCGGTATGTGTTGCTCATCATGCATCGGCGGCTGACTATTAGATATTTAATTAAACCTAATAACTAGGCATCAGAAAATTATTATTAGTCCATTCCAGTCCAACGATTCATGAGCCAAATCATCTCCTTCAGTGTGGACAAGGAATTCGCGGATGATCTTGACAATTTGATTAAACGCTCCGGATATCATAACCGTAGTAAATTCCTAAGAGATGCGAGCCTATCATTTGCCAAAGATGTCCTGAATGACGACCTCGAAAACTTGGATGAAGATGTAATGACAGAGGGGACATTGGTGATTTACTACCAACATGGCGTCGTAGAGAGCAAGTTGACTGAGTTACGACATGCTAAGTCTATATCTGTCAACTCCTACAACCACAACTGCCTCCCCATTAGCCACAACTGTGTCGACACGATGCAGGTTAACGGTCAAATCGGGATGCTGAAGGCCGTGATTGACAAAATGAAGAACACTAGGGGTATTGATCGAGTGGTGTTCGTTGCGGCACCGATGCGTGAGGACGGGTGCTGCTAATCAGTCAATCTTGGAGGTAAAACTTGACAATCGTTTGAGCCTGGAAATGGCCGACTCCGTAATTCTCTTTGAGGTGCTTCTTCATGTCACGCTTTTCGGTTAAAGACGACTCCTTCAGCACCTCAAACCACTCTTCCATGTTACGACCGGTCTTGTCCTTCAAGTTGCGGATGATTGCTTTCTCCATCTCCTCTGGTTTCAAGGTAAAAACCTCATTATGATAGAATTTCTTTGAGCCTGTCCTTCTCTATGGCCTTCCTGATTGAGCGAGCTATGCGCCTGCCGACGCTCATCTCACCTTCATTGATATTCATGTAGGGCGAGCCACCGATGCTGACATTGCTGCCGGCAACAATTCGAGCTGAGACCTCAAAGACACGGAAGTCCAACTGATCGGTTACTATGCACTCTAAGCAGAAAGGACCAATCATTCCACGAGCACCCTCCTCTAACTCCAGTGACGAAGCGACGGCTCCTTCTCCAAGTCTGAACGCCTCCGGCAGAAGCGACTCACGGATGACAACCTCGGCGTTTCCAGTCACCACAAAAGACGGTTCGAGACCCATGTCCCTGAGATCCCTCAGTGAGCCGAGCTTGTAGAACTCATCGACATTAGCTTCGTCGCGTCTGTCGATGGTTAGGAGTTCAAGGCGCCCCAGTTCCTGACCTTCGCGTGAGAGCATCCCCTCTACCTGATAGCCGTCGTCGCAGATAGGGTCATAGTAGAACTGCATGTAGTAGCGAGTCCCTAGAATGTACTCCTGAATGGTGAAATCTTCCTCTAGGTCGACATTGCGGCGGAAATCACGGAAGTTACGCGCCACGAAATAGCCACGACCACCCTTGGCTCCAGCATACTTCACGATTACAGGGCCATCGATGTCGTGTGGGTCATCAATCACCTTGGGCATCGTACAACCGCCCATCTCCAACCATTGACGTTGCGTGTCACGGCCAGACTCCCACTTGAGTATGCGACGGTTGCCGAAGGTCGGAACCTCTAGTGAGATGAAGTTGTCAGCTCCGAGATATTCGACCAACGAACCGTGTGGTACGATTATCACATTGCGCTCACGCATCCACTCAGCATAGTCAAGCATCTGCTTGTAGTCGTCAAGAATCAACCACTCGTCCGGATCAGCTCCAGGGAATGCCTTGTACATCTTGCGACGGCCTTCGCCGACCGCTATCCCTAGTGTTCGGAAACCCTCAGCGCGTGCGCCGTGAAGAATTTGAAGTGAAGAATGGGAAGCAACGACGCCAATCGTCACCTGCTCCGAGTCGTAATTCGCGAGCCACTGTGCAAGCGCACCCTCGGTATCGGCCATTAGGAAGGGCTGACAGGTCCACTAAATGAGTATGACGGATAGGGATTCTATGTGAACCGTTGTCGTCGGCATCTCGTTAAGCCCCGTGGGGAGTCGGAGTCCATGGCAGGTGGAGGAAAGACCTACGCTGACTACCTCGAGTTGCATCGTCTACTCGAACTGCAGGGAGACACTGAAACCAGCAATGACGAGATGCACTTCATTGTCGTTCACCAGACCTTTGAGCTCTGGTTCAAACTGATTCTGGTTGAGCTTAGGGCGGTTCGCGACCTGCTCAACCAATCCATCGTCCCCGAGTCGGACATACCCAAGGCTGTCCACCACATGGAGAGGGTTACAGAGATTTTCCGACTTATGGCAAATCAGTGGAAGGTCATGGAAACCCTAGCACCTCAAGACTTCCTTGCCTTCCGTGATGGACTTGGTACCGCTTCTGGATTCGAGTCATACCAGATGCGAGAGTTGGAGATACTACTAGGCTTGGATGCTCAAGAGAGGGTCCAAGAAATGGATCCGCTACGCCACTTCCGGAAGTTGGCCGAGCGCAGCGACAGGGATGCTGATATCTTGGCCGACCTTGAGAAGGCGGCTGCATCA
>CAXFCF010000188.1:0-3052 GCA_964000875.1 uncultured Candidatus Poseidoniales archaeon | reverse complement strand
GTTTTGTCTCAAATAGTTTTTGGAAATTTGACGTTGAGGATAACGCTTACGCCTTAATGCGGACAAAAGATGGAATAGTGGCAATGCTAAATTCATCTGCGACGCAGTGGCGACATCGTTTTGAGCTTGAAATTAGTCTTACAGCCTCGGATTCTTGGAACACGGGTATGTCCGCATCCAATCTTTGACTCACCTCGATTCTGAATTCAATGAGTTCTGATATGGCTGCTTCCAAAGTTTTGATTCTATCCTTCTTATCATTAGCATCAACTTCGTTATCCGCCTCTATGAGGCGATCTTGCAGATATCTCTGGAACTCATCAATGGTTGGGCTGTCTGACACAGGTGCCCGTGGGTGTCCTCTCTTTCAAATCCTCGTCGGCGGAAATCCCATCACCCCCTACCCTCTCGAAGCACCATGGCACCACTGACCGTCGTGAAGTTTGGCGGCGGCCTGATAACAGAGAAAGGCAATCTTAAGCAAGCGAAGTTTGAGGTTATTGACGAACTATGCGATTCAATTCAAGTGCTGGTTCGAGAAGGACACAAGGTTGTTTTGATTCATGGCGCAGGTAGTTTCGGGCATCTACGCGCGAAAAAGTGGAAGTTACACCTAGGGCATCAAGAAGAACTAGAGTTAGACGGAGAAGATTCGCAAATATCGCAGAATGATGCATGTCTTATGGTGCGCGGAGACATGGATGAATTGAACGGAATTATCATTGAAAAATTAGAATCAAGGGGTCTCGAGACATCAAGGCACCCTCCGCGTACCTGGGTTAATGGAGATGGAATTGACTTTGAAGGCGATGTAACTATGTTCGATTCCGATATTTCCGATGTTGTGGTAACATTTGGAGATGTAGTAGAATGCAAACCTCCTCAAGATTTTGGAATACTGAGTGGTGACCATCTAGTCTACAGAATAGCATATGAATTAGGTGCTGCAAATGTTGTTTTCGCAATGGGCGGTGCTCCAGGGGTGATGACAGGTGATCCCAACTACCTCGATTCTAAACTGATTCATGAATGGGTTGCAGGTAGTGAACTTCATGGAGAGCAAGATGAGAAAATCGATGTGACGGGCGGTATCCAATTAAAGGTCAAAGTCGCAGAAATGTTGTCGAAAACTATCGACAATGTTTGGATTGTGGATGGTAGACATCCCAATCGAATCATCGAAGCTTGTTTACTAGGAGATACAATGGGCACCAAATTCTTGCCTTAAGTGGTGTAATTTAGGTAACCACTCGATTAAATGCCGTCCTGCGCTGGGGACTCCATGACTTCGGGAGGTGGTGCTTCGGAGATACTTGGTGACGAGTATGATGCAACACAAACCGAGATGATGGATGAACAGGTAATTTTGGTCGATTTAACAGACAAAGTACTCGGGTCGATGTCCAAGGTTGACAGTCATTTAGGTGAAGGTCATCTGCATAGGGCTTTCAGTGTCCATCTATTCGATACCTCGGGGCGACTCCTGATTCAAAAGAGAGCTTTGAGTAAGATCACTTTCCCAGGTATTTGGGCTAACTCTTGCTGCAGCCATCCACTTCACATTGATGGAGAAGTAGACACTCTAGACGGCGCTAAGAGGGCTGCGATAAGGAAGATGGAACAAGAACTCGGAATCGATGGTAGTCTTCTTTCTATAGATGATTTTACACTAGTCGGGAGAATGCACTACAGAGCTCGTGCAGATGAGAAGTGGGTAGAGCATGAACTAGACCATATCCTGTTCATTCAGAAGGATCTTGAGTTGAAACCAAATCCAAATGAGATTGAAGAGATACGCTGGGTAAACCAGAAAGAGTTGGAGGAGATGATTTCTGGTGCACAAGAAAGTGGGGAATTAATCGCTCCATGGTTCCTTCAGATTAATGAGAGATATGTTAGGAGTTGGTGGGGTTGTTTGGAAGATCCAACTGCTTTTGTAGATCTCGAAGTACAAGATGCAGGTGATGTTACAGAGAGGAAGGACAGTCTCTTGCTCACTGCACTTGAAGGGCACCGATCTAGCGTAGAGAAGAAAATCATTAACGCGCTAGGGAAATCTGAGCATCAACGTCTCAGTAATGCTATGATGCACCTTATCGAAGGTGGAGGTAAGAGGCTTCGTTCGATAATGCCATTCCTTGTAGGGGATGCTTGTGGAGGAGCAAGTGAAGCACACTACGATTTAGGGGCAGCCATCGAAATTATTCACAATTTCACTTTAGTTCACGACGACATCATGGATAATGACGAAGTCAGAAGAGGTAGACCTGCGGTTCACATCGCATTTGACAACGCCACGGCTATCAACGCAGGTGATGCAATGTTGGCGCTTTCATTCGAGATGTTATCAGAAGCTGATTCGATTGACAGTAACCACTTCCGTACATTAGTTCAGATTATCGGGAAAATGGTTCGCAAAGTTTCTGAAGGGCAACAAATGGATATGGATTTTGAAAATCGCAAAAGGGTTACCGAGGATGAGTACATCCAGATGATATCAGGTAAGACTGCAGCTATGTTCACTACATGTGGTAGAACAGGTGCCTTGCTGGCCGGAGCAGAACAGGAAACTATCGAACTAATGGCTGATTGGGGTGAGAACTTAGGTCTGTGCTTCCAACTGATGGATGACCTCATCGATGCCACCAGTGATAGTGAAACTCTTGGTAAGCCTGCTAGGAGTGATGTTGTGGAGGGCAAGATGACATTAATTGCCATTCACGCATTGGAACAGGATCCTTCCATCCTAACCACCTTCCACCAGGTATTTGGAAGCCAGGACGAAACCGTTGGTGAAGAGGCACTGAATGAGGTTCTCAACGAACTACTAAAGAGCGGTTCTATCGAATATGCAAAACAACGCGCTATGGAATACCACTCAAAGGCACACAAATGCCTTGACCAACTACCACAAAGTCTCGCGGTAGCAGTGCTACGCGAGTTGACCGATTGGCAATTAATCAGAATGTACTGATTTCATCAATCAATCGGCGTAGTATGACTCAGCGGGAATCTCGGGCTTCAGACCCTTCCTTTCCCTGATGCCACCAAC
>CAXFCF010000187.1:0-3065 GCA_964000875.1 uncultured Candidatus Poseidoniales archaeon | reverse complement strand
GCGAAAAGGTGAGATTCACGCCCTGATGGGACGAAACGGTAGTGGTAAATCCACGCTTGCCAATGTTTTGATGGGGCACCCAGAATATGAGGTGACCAGTGGCTCAGTGACTCTTGATGGCGAAGATGTCCTAGAGATGGAACCGTGGGAGCGAGCGAGGGCGGGGCTATTCCTCTCCTTCCAATACCCTCAGGCAGTCCCTGGACTTCAAGTTGGTAACTTCCTTCGCAAGTCAGTCGCAGCAGTCCGAGGTGACTCTGCCCCCTCTGCACGTGAGTTCAGATCCGAGTTGAACGCCGCGATGGAAACCCTTGGCATGGACAAGAAGTTCCTTTCTCGATATGTCAACGATGGCTTCAGCGGTGGCGAGAAGAAGCGCTTTGAGATTCTCCAACTGATGTTGATGAGCCCACGGCTAGCAATTCTGGACGAGACCGATTCCGGCCTCGATATCGACGCACTACGTACCGTTGCCATCGGAATCAACTCTTCACTACAGGACTCAGCCTGCTTGATTATCACCCACTATCAAAGAATCCTAGATCATGTCAATCCAACCTATGTCCATGTCCTCATCGATGGGAAGATTGTCGAGAGTGGTGGCCCTGAACTCGCCCACACCCTCGAAGAACGAGGATACAACTGGCTTGAGCCGGGGGTGACCTCATGAGTTCTGAAGCAAGGGATATCGTAGGCGACTACAAGGCTGGTTGGCACGACCCAGAGAACGCAACCATTCGATTCGACTCCGGCCTTTCAGAAGATGTAGTACGACAGATATCCGAACTCAAAAACGAGCCAGAGTGGATGACTGAGGCTCGCCTGAAGGCATACCGCCACTTCGTCGAAAGACCGATGCCCACTTGGGGTAACTGCGAGATGTTGGAGTCGATTGACTTCGATGCAGTCACCTATTTCCTCCGTTCTGGTAAGGGTACTGAGAACGATTGGGACGATGTCCCAGAGGACATCAAACGCACATTCGATAGGCTTGGAATACCCGAGGCTGAGCAGAAGTGGCTTGGTGGTGTGACAGCTCAATACGAGTCCGAGGCTGTATACCACAGCATCCGTGAGGACTTGGAGGAGCAGGGGGTCATATTCCTAGACATGGACAGTGGTCTACGTGAGCACCCTGACATCGTCAAGAAATACTTTGGAACAGTGGTACCATATTCTGACAACAAGTTCAGCGCACTGAATACCGCGGTCTGGTCAGGTGGTTCGTTCATCTATGTCCCGAAGGGAGTTCATGTCGAAATGCCGGTGCAGGCCTACTTCCGAATCAACGCCAAGAACATGGGTCAGTTCGAGCGCACTCTAATCATCGCCGATGAAGGTTCTTCGATACACTATGTCGAAGGTTGCACAGCTCCTGCATACTCAACTGAGAGCCTACATAGTGCAGTCGTCGAACTGATTGCAATGAAGGGAGCACACATCCGCTATTCTACCGTCCAGAACTGGTCCAACAATGTCTACAACCTCGTCACTAAGAGAGGAGTGGCCAACGAGGATGCAACCATCGAATGGGTTGATGGAAACATCGGTTCAAAGTTGACGATGAAGTATCCGGCTGTCATCCTCAAGGGAGAGGGAGCCCACGCCGAAGTCATCTCGGTCGCATACTCTGGAAAGGGTCAGCATCAGGATGCGGGTGCCAAGGTTCACCACCTAGCCAGCAGAACGACCAGCAAGATTCTCTCGAAGAGTATCTCAAAAGATGGTGGACGCGGTTCGTACAGAGGAATGGTACAAGTCTCCAAGAAGGCAGACGACTGCAAGGTCAATGTGGTCTGTGACGCACTGATTCTCGACGAAGACAGTCGTTCCGATACCTACCCCACTATGGAGGTAGCAAACCCGTCCTGCAGGTGTGAACACGAGGCGAGTGTCTCCAAGGTCAGTGACGACCAAGTGTTCTATCTGATGAGCAGGGGGCATTCGGAAGAGGAAGCTCTGGCTATGATCGTCAATGGCTTCTTTGAACCATTCACTAAGGAACTGCCCATGGAATACGCTGTCGAACTGAACAAACTGATGGCTCTTGAAATGGAAGGAAGCATCGGTTGAGATTCCGAAGCAAACGAGGTTTTACCATGTCCCAAGAAGGCGGATACCACTCACTACCGGTGCCTGACCGTGCCGACCATCTGTGGCGATACACACCTTGGAATAGGATTCACCCCACTGGAAAAACTGAGGAGATTCCTTCTGATGTTTCTCCCGCCCTTCTAGCAATGTCGTTGCTCGACGGAAGTGAGACACCTGAAGGGATTAGCCTTGAAGTGAGTGAGGCAGATTCTCGCTCGACCACCGATGTCGCGACCGCCTTCATCCGAGAACTGTGCGATGGCGAATCTGTATGCTTGAAGGTAAGGAACGGAACTATCTTGGAACAGCCACTATTACTCACCATCGAATCAAATGGTGAAGTGGCTGGACTACATTTGACTCTGGATATCGGAGCGAACTGTGAGTTTGAGTTCGTCACTATTGTCCAAGGTTCTGGTGGTTGGTTTGGATTCCTACGTGACGGAGTCGTGGGTGCTAACTGCAACCTAAACGATGTAGTCGTCAACAAGACAAGCGAAAACACCAATCTCCTGAGAGTCGATGCAATTCGGCTCGAAAATGATGCGCAGACAAAGTTCGGTACGGTAGGCGCTGGCGGAATCCGAACCAAGGCTGACCTTCGATATGAGTTGGCTGGACGGGGTTGTTCGGCCGAAGTCAATGGATCGATTCTCTCAGCTGACAAACAGCATAACGACCACCATGTCGAGTTATTGCATCAAGCTAAGGAAAGTTACAGTCGGTTACTATGGCACTCGTCATGTGCTGGCAAGAGCAGAACCATTGGTACAGGTATGTTGCGAGTTGCACACGGTGCCAAGGGTGCCGACGCCGGCCAACTGTTCCACAACCTGCTTCTCTCCGAACAGGCAGAGGCCGACTCGATACCGGAATTAGAGGTGCTTGAGAACGAAGTAGTGGGTTGTGGTCATGGGACTGCTAACGGTCCTCTCGATGAAGAGCAATCGTTCTATCTGAGATCTCGTGGA
>CAXFCF010000186.1:0-3086 GCA_964000875.1 uncultured Candidatus Poseidoniales archaeon | reverse complement strand
CTCATCTCCACTACGAAGGTACAGTGCGGCATCCCACCATCCGGGTCGACACTGTTGCGTGCGTCGAGGTAGAAGGTGTTCAATGTGTAATCGGCCGCTGGCTCAATCAAGTCAGCAACAGGTAGTCGACCGATGAAAACCTCGAAAGAACCTGCATCGTTAGACTGGTTGTCATCGTTGGTCATGAGGCCATCTGGATCTACCTCGAAGTCGATGCTCACCATGCCCACCTCTTGCAAGGCGGGTACATCCCAAGACACCTGCACTATCTCCTCACCTTGTGCCGGAAGTGCGGAAACCGATGTCCTGCTACTGGTACCATCAGGCGCCGTGACCATCAACTCGGTTGCAGGACCGGGCAAGATTCCGCGGTTCTCGACTGGTACCGTGAACAATAGGGTGTCACCAGGAATCGCATTGTATCCAATCTCTGGGTTGAGAGAAACTGACTCGCCTGAGCGCGTACGTTCCACTGAAACACCCTCCTCCCTTGGACGGTAGTCAAGTGATACGAGTGAGTCATCTAGAGTCAGAGTATCGACATCAACTCTGCTTGAGCCACTCATCCATGCGATTATGCCGTGGCTCGCATAGTCATGGTTCGTTGGTGATGGATCGAGTTGGCTTCCCGAATCGAACAGCACATATGCCGAGCCATTGGATGCAGTGGTCATCGAGTAAGTGGTCTGATTTGCCTCGTACCTCCACTCAAGAGTCTGACCGGAAAGAGGGCTTCCCGAGCCATCAGTGACATTAACCCATGAACCTAGAGGCCCATCCAAAGCCCAAGCAGGGGAATCTAATTCGACATCTATGTTCACGCTGCGAGATTGTGGGTTGTATTGCTTGAGCTTGAAGTCGATGACTAGGCCGATTGAGTCTTGGAAGTGACGCCAAGCATCGTTGCGAGCTGCAGGACAGTACCAACTGAATGAGCCAACCGAACCATCCGAATTGTAGGTAGTCACATTGTAAGAGTTTGAACATCCATTGTAGGCAACATTGGGGTTGCCTGATGAGACGACTGCATGGGTAGTGCCTCCCTGATCAGTGCTGTCACTTGGGACGGTGAAGTAGTCGGAATCTCCAGACCAGTCGGTTTCCTGAGTATAATTGTTCGACCAAGTCTCACCAGCTCTGAGTGGAAAGTCGTAGTCCTCCCTCGGTGGACTGTATGTGTTCGTCGTCGAGAGATCTGCAACATCGATGTTAATGAAGCCGAAAGCCGTGAAGTCGACTTCGAGATCCATCGTGGTAGAGACGGTTGCAAGGTCACTGACACGGTAGTAGTCGGTGCCATCGTATTCGACCTCGATGTCCCCTGTGTAACCCTGTAGATTGACATTGTTAGCACCAAAGGTACCGCTCGACCTAACCTTGTATGCTAGTGCCGAGTAGTTCTCGGTGCTCTTCGTCTCGATGCTGTCGACCCACATATTCAGGGTTCCAGTCAGCGTCTGTACATTGGATCCTGTTCCAGACTGTGCAACCAGTTGAGTGACATCGAAGAAGCCGTCGTATACCCAAGCATCACCGACTCTCCAAGATGGAGCATCGACATCACCACTCGATGCCTTACCTACGAAATTGAGACTTGACTCTGCAACCAATTCAGGCCTATCATCATCGTTTTCAAGAAGCAAAGGTGAGAGGACGGATAGTGTCATCACCATGACCAATAGCAAGGAAGAGAGAGACTTGGTCGGTACTCGTGTCATGCTGCCCATGTAATGGGCAGGACTATCCGACTTCATGAATCAATCCCCACTGTGACAACGCCCAAAAAGAGCATTTTTTAGGCCAAAAACAGCCTGTAAGCAGCCAAAGCGCAGCAAATGTACATGCCAGCCTCTGAAATGCTCTCTACCACTTGGGTCGACGGCGTGGCCTTTCCAAATACGAACTGCGCCATCCGGTAGATGAAGCCTGGTTGTTCGCTAGTGCCAGCGAACTCTAGACCTCGGAGTCTATACTCCAGAGTAGAGAGGAAGCAGATACCACCATTGGTCATCCAATGGATCTTCATCGTCGGTACCAGAAAAAGAACGACCCACCACGACTCTTCCCAGGGAACTGCCCAACCGACCAGAGTGTAGAACGGAATCAGTGCGTGGAACCACTTGACAAGCTCAGCCAGAAGGATGTTAACGCGGCCGACTTCGACCATGGGCTCCCAAGAAACCTGTTCGCTCATCCAAATCCTCTCAAACAGAGGTTAGTGATGACACTGCTGGTTCAAGACCTTCAGAGAAGGTCTGCTAACTCGTCCTGAATAATCTGCACTGCCTCAAGAATCTCGTCCTTGTGGCGGGCACCGGTAATCACCATCTTGCCGCTACCGAAAATTAGGCAGACGACCTTGGGATAGTCCAGCCTGTAGATTAGGCCAGGGAACTGCTCCGGCTCGTACTCGACCTTGTCGAACGGCAGGTGGAAGGTCAGGTTGTTGAGGTTCAACTTGCGAGGCTCGCCAGCTTGTGGCTCGCCAGTCCACTTGTCCTTGCCATCATAGTCCTCAGGGTAGTGAAGGGCATAGGTTGCAACCATATTCTGAACCTCAATCTGTACATCCTTGAGATCCCATGTATCGATGCCCGCTGCACGCAGGTCACCAATCATTCGCTCGATGCCAGTCTCGATGTTCGCCTCGTTCTTACCGCCGGTGCAGACTGCACGGCCTGAACGGAACATGAGGATAGCGAGTTTCGGGTCGACAACACGGTAAACGACACCAGGGAATTGCTCCGGCTCATACTCGCAGTTGAGCTGGATTGCAATGTCCGGGAGGTTTAGTTCTTCGGCGACTCGGGTAGAGGCGACGACATTGACGACGGTCAAGCGCTCTTCATCACTTGTCATGCCGCCGGCCACCTGCCCTCACTATATAAAGGAGTGGCCGGTAGTGATTGACTATAAACGATGATTTCCCAATTGGAAAATCAAAAACTCAGGGGTTTTCTACCCTTACACCAGTGGCTCCGAGGGGAGTAACGATAACGCGACCCCCTCTCATCTCCACTGCGGCCGCAGTTTCCTCGGGATTTCTCGTAAGTGCGAGCATGCATCCACCACCTCCAGCGCCTGTC
>CAXFCF010000185.1:0-3086 GCA_964000875.1 uncultured Candidatus Poseidoniales archaeon | reverse complement strand
GTTCCAAGCCACTGCTGAGATGGAGATTCAAGCTGATGGTAGTTACATCTACATCGACCTGTCTGAATTGTACGATTTGAACCATCAAGTCAACGGCACGCTGGTGAACCAACACAGCAAGCTGTTGGGAGATGGAACCTTCTTCTTCTCCGATACGAACGACGAGAACGGAAGCATCGTAATTGACGGTGATGTCGTCACATTTCATTCCGAGATTGTGAACAACACCAAAGTCGGAGAGGAATTCCATGTAGATGGGGACATCACGGGTGCCACCACCGGTAGCTTTGGTGTCTGGCGAAGAATCGACAGTCAAGGCGAAACCGCCAATTCGACAGGGCAGCTATGGCAAGTCAATCGAATCCATCAAGAAGATTGGTTCAACCTCACCGGCGGTGGGATGTTCGAAGGAATAGGGCCGAGTCAATCGTACAACGAGACTTGGGATCAAGAAGTGATCTATGAGAACTACACTAACCGAACCGTCTACTTCCGTTGGTATGAACAGAGTGACGACCCGAGTCAGGGAGAGGAGTACCCCGAAAATTCCCCCATACCAATCCCTGAATACAACGACAGTAACGAGGAATCGGGACTAGGGGAAGTCAACCTGAGCAGGGAGACCGGACTTGCACCAAGCGAAATGATGGTAGGGGATAGAATGGGTCTATACGATAGTTTGCTGATGCATCTAGAATTAGAAGCACATTCCTATTCTTCATACACGCGTGACGGGCACACGATGGGTGTCACTTCATGGAGCGGCGACTATGGCTCCGAAGAAGGAATTGCCTCGGGATTGGTAATCAACGAAGGAATACTGGCTGGTTTGATCGCCGAGGTGTCGCGCCAAGTGGCGATAGAGATGAACGAAACCGATGATATCTGGTTCTGGGAGAATCAATCTTTGGAGAGAATACTTTCACCGAGCATCGTGACCGCCGGCGAGAACACTGCTCCGGATATTCTCTCACTGACCCTCTTGGAAGGACAAGTCGTCAACGAGGGTGGCAACAAGGTGCACATCGTAGCTGAGTTGAGCGACCCCGACTGGAACTTGAGAGAGGTCACTGTCGACCTATCGAGCCTCGGATTAGGTTCGATTACCCTCAATGACATCGGACAAGACGGTGATGTCATCGTCCACGACGACAAATTCACCGGATCTTTCGTCTACATGGGTCTTGATTCAGGTAACCAATCTCTTTCAGTGACTGCCGAAGACCACTGGACAAGTACCACCGAAGATTTCGATATTAGTGTGGTACACCGTGCTCCGAGAATCACATCTTTCGCTTTGGGTCCAGAATCCGTAGGACGGGGCGAGCAGACCTCTGTCACCATCAAAGCATTCGATTCTCTTGAGGTAACTGATGTGTCGATTGACCTCAGAGGCGAGGGCGGAGAACTGTTCCAATTGACCTCGATTGGCGATGATTACTGGGAAGGTAATGTCACCATCCCCAACACCACCAGCCCCGGAGAATTGCTACTTCCAGTCAGACTGGAGGACTCTGGTGGAGGATATGCGACCACCACTCGTATGTACGCCCCAAGTTCACTAGCCGGAACGGGTGGAGACGCATGGGATGCAGATTCCTCTTCGATTCCAGCTTTGATGGTCATAAATACGGGCCCGATACTGTCGGAGTTCACGATTATGAAGAATGGTGAGGAGGTCGAAGAGATAATCGTCCCTGATGTCGGTGATGGAATTTCAACATACGTTTTCACCGTGAAAGTCGACGATCACGACCCAGTATCTTCCGTGCAAGCTAGACTGGGTATGCTCGCCCCTGTCGGCGAGGACACCACTTGGCAATCAATGCGGGAAGACGGACAAGGTGTCGACGATGTCGCGGGCGATGGAGTGTACTCAATCTCGGTAAACGTAAGGGAGGGGCTACCTACCAGCTCAGTCATCATCGACCTTCGTGGTATCGACATCTATCTAGCTCAAACCGAACCAACGATGGAAGTCACCATTACGATGTCAGATGGTGAAACCAACCCGTTAACTGATCCCGGTGAAACCTTCCTAGGCTTCGCTACTACAGGAGTAATTGTTCTCATCGTGCTTGGAATCATCATGCTTCTTGCTGGAGTTGGAATCGTTGTAATGCTACGACGAGGCGGTGGACTCGACGAGCAGTTAGGATTGCAACCTTGAACTCATTCCACTCACTGGCCTATAGTGACAGGTTCTTGTGATATGAGTAACGACTAGATTCCATGCGAGTCCTATTCGTCTGCGTTGGAAACTCCTGTCGAAGCCAAATGGCCGAGGGGTGGGCGAAACATCTCGGACTAGAGGCTGCGTCTGCCGGAACGCACCCAGCAGCGAAGGTTGCTCCACACTCAATAACCGTGATGAGTGAAATCGGCATCGACATCTCTCACCAGACGCCTAGCCTAATCGATGACTTCGATGTGGTTAATTTCGACCGTATCATAAGCATGGGTTGTGGAGTTAGTTGCCCTACGATTCGAATCGATGAAGACTGGGAATTAGAAGACCCAGTGGGCGAATCGATCGATGTCTATCGGGCAACAAGAGATGATATCGAGATAAGGGTCAGAGCACTGGTCGGCTGACTCACTCTTCCTCATCCGGAAGGTCACCGATGCCTTCCAGTTGGATCTTGATGAAGGAGAGTGTTCTAGTTACTCCTTCGGAGTCCAGTTGCTCGGTTCCTATCTCAACGCCGTTGTTCACCATCTCAGGAAGCAGGCTCGCAATGTTGCCATTCCTACGCCTACAAATCTCTGCTGTGTCCACAGCGGTACGAATGGCACCGCCCCTGGCCACCAACTCGACCTTCCTGTCTCCATTCTGCATAGCCCTTAGGACGGCTGCAACATACGCGTGAATCGGCTTACTTCCTACATAGATGGTTCTGACATCACTCATCTCTATCCCTGTTTGGCCGAGGGCGGTTCAAGACTTGAAGGAATTGATTCACATGTTCGACTTCGATGGTCATCCACTACCTACGGTAACCGTTTATACTGGGGGTGGTTGGCGACGGATTACTGCGAGCGTAGTGTAGCGGTTATCACCGGGCGTTGCCAACGCCTGAACCCGG
>CAXFCF010000184.1:0-3096 GCA_964000875.1 uncultured Candidatus Poseidoniales archaeon | reverse complement strand
GAAGTTCTTGACCAAGGAATGGATGGTTCCAAAGAAGGCAGATCGCTTCATCTTCGAGGTAGCTCCATTCATCATCATCTCCTCAACTGTATTGATTTTCGCGTTCATCCCACTTGGCCCCCACATCTGGTCAGCTGATCCAGAGATGTCACTGATTTTCTTGATGGCGATATTCGGCATAGCCCCTCTAGGAGTATTCTTCGCTGGTTGGTCGTCGAACAACAAGTACACTCTGCTTGGTGGTATTCGTTCCGCTGCACAACTAACTGCATACGAGATCCCTCTACTTGTCACCGTTCTATCGGTGGCCGTACTATGTGGTACGCTCAATGTGATGGAGATAGCTGAGTTCCAGATGGCGTCTGGAGTTTGGAATCTCTTCCTACTCCCTCTCGGTGCTGCTCTCTTTTTGGTAACGATGATCGCCGAGGTTGAGCGCATCCCGTTCGACATGCCCGAGGCAGAGGCGGAGCTAGTAGAGGGTTGGTGGACTGAGTACGGTGGAATGCGCTGGGGTCTGATGTTCGCTAGTGAGTACCTGCGTTCCTATGCCGCTTGCCTCCTCTTCGCCATATTCTTCCTCGGTGGCTGGGAAGCTCCTTTCGCCGATACTACGACTAATCTGATTCCCAACCAAGATCTAATTCTCGCTGGTATTGCAGCGGCTCTCATTGGTCTTGCAGTAGGCATGAAGAGCGAGTACCCAGCCCTTCTTGCACCTGGTCCAATTCTATTCCTCAGTGTACTTCCGGCAACGGTATGGCTGCTCATAAAGGCGTACTTCATGTTCGCCATCTTTGTCTGGATTCGTGCTTCCTTACACAGGATCCGCACCGACCAGATTCTTGAATTCGGTTGGCGCTGGTTACTCCCATTGTCGATTGTCAACCTGGCTCTCGCTACTTGGCTCAGACTCTCGGTTTGGGATGGTGGGGAATGGTCACTTGCCGTTCCAGCGCTGATTAGCGCCATTGCTCTAGTACTCTTCATCATTCTCGGTATTGATGAGGACAAATCGCAACTCCAGGGTAGGACTAGGCCTTACTCGATTTACACCGAGATAGGTCCAGCCGCACCGGGAACTAAGAGGAGATAGAAGGAGGGAAAGAGAAGATGCCGTATCACCCACACGCACAGCCCAACTTCCGCAACATGGTCATCAGACCGATGTGGATGGCCTTGAAGGCTGCACTGCGAACGATACCGTTCGTCGGTAGCCACAGGTTGCTAGCCAGCCATGTCACATCTACCGCGTACCACGCGCAGGAGGCGGAGATGATTGATGAGAGCACTGCGGAGAGAGTAGGTTCGTCACACCCGAGCGTTGGCAAGATTTACGCTGCAGATAGAGAGACCACAGCTGTAGTTCCTTGGATAGAGCGCCCGGTTACCGTGATGTATCCTTATGAGAGATTAGAGGACATGGAGCCATGGCTTTTCGTTCCAGGAAATTACAATGGTAGAATTGGTGTCATATGGGAGACTTGCACTGCTTGTAAGGCGTGTGTGAGGGCTTGCCCGAACGGATGCCTACACATGACTTCAGAGACCCGCGTTAATGTTCTTGATACTGCTGAGGACGGCGACGAATGGCACGGCTATGGTTCAGAGTTGGAGATTGGTGGACACGCTGCTCGTCGCAATGATGTCGATAACAGTGATTTTGATTTGTTCACTGCTCATACCGCACCCCCTCAGGAGTACGATTTCGGGTCTGTAATCGACATATCTGGTGACACTGCCACGGTCAAGTGGGATCAAGGTGGTATCGAAGAGGTAGCCACAACCGAATTGAAGCCAGCTGAGGTAGACATTGTCTCTGGTCGCATTGACATTGGCCGATGTATGTTCTGCGGGCTCTGCATGGAGGCCTGTCCGTTTGAGTCGTTCTTCATGACCAACGAGTACGATGGAATGTCTGGTTACACTCGCCAAGATCTCTGGTACGACGCATCGAGAACGAGGGTTCTGCCACAGGTTCACCAAGAGAGGGTAGACGCGGAGTTGGCGAAGCGTGCTGTGAAGGAGCAAGAGAAGCGAGCCAAGAAGGCGGCGAAGGCGAAGGCAGCGGAGGCGTGAGAAAAATGATGGCAGACATACTGGAGCATGTTGCGTTCGCATTGTTCGCGCTGCTTTCAGTAGCTGGCGCGTTGGGCACCATTTACTCAAAGAGAATCGCTCACTCGATGTTTTGGTTGATAGTCTGCTTCTTGGCAGTTGCTGGAGTGTTTATCTTAGCAGGAGCAGAGTTGCTTGCTGCTATTCAGATTCTAGTTTACTTGGGTAGCGTGATGCTGGTCTACGCTTTCGGAATCATGCTTGCTCGAAGGAAGATCCTGGAGGATGTGTCCTAATGCGTCTGATTGACCACATGACTCGCGTTTTGGTTGCAGGAGTGCTAGCTATCTTGCTGCCAATGATTGCTTTTCATCCAATGTGGGATGCATCCTCGGAAACTACCGGCCTGACGACATTCGCCTTCGCGCGCGAGATGCTTACGACTTGGGCGATACCAACCGTGATTCTAGGCATCTTGCTTTCGATGGCTATGATTGGTGCTTCCTATTTGATTCGTGATGAGCGATTGGAGAACCTAGTCTGGGAACAGAAGGAGGGCGACGAATGATTCCACCGATGTATCTGGCTGGCTTAGGAGCCATTCTGTTTTGTTTGGGTCTCGTTGGAGTCTTCACTAACAAGCATGGAATCATTGTCCTGATGTGCATCGAGATTATGCTCAATGCGGTCAACTTGAACTTCGTCGCTGGTGCTCTGCACTATGGGGATGTCACAGGTTGGGTATACACGGCCATCGCAATTGCCATTGCCGCCGCTGAGGTAGCGGTTGGCCTTGCGATATTCTTGGCGCTGTTTACAGGAAGGGAGACGGTCGTTCTTGACGAATTGACCATCCTGAAGAATTGAGGAGGAATCGAAGGTGTCTGCAAACAAGTCAGAAGTCATGCGTTACCTCCCTCTCATCGCACTGTTCTTCCTTTTCCCACTGCTTCGTCAGGTGGGGGGGGAACTTGCTACCGGAACAGCGTTCGGAGCCCTTGAATCTGCGTTCCTGATCCCTCTTATCCCACTCGGAAT
>CAXFCF010000183.1:0-3097 GCA_964000875.1 uncultured Candidatus Poseidoniales archaeon | reverse complement strand
AAAATACCGAATCGACCACCGCTCCAGATTCGTTTATGAGGTTTAGATTGTCTCCGAATATTCGTAGCATAGCTAGAGATTGAGGGACGCCGATTACCACATAGCTTCCCGCTTCGATTACAGTGCCAGTTCCAGAGTCACGATCCACCAGCCTATCAGTAATCAGTGGTATAGTCTGGCCAGTGCCAGTAATTAGGTGCCAACCAGCGATGTCGACGCTGGGGTTCTCGCCGCGGTGCGAGATTTCGATCCACTCTCCGTTTGGATAGTCGAGCCAGCTGTTGGTTGCGTTAATCATCACTTCATTGATTCGCACCGGACTGGATCCATTGATGTTGACTGCGTTAGTTTCGCCAGGGGTCGGGAATAAGGATCTGACCCAGTTTCCATTTCCAATCCCTGGGCTGATGTATGATTGTCCAGCATGGTCGTGGTTCGAATAGTTAGCAGCAGAGACATATTCGCCTTGAGGGTTGACCAGAATAGCAGAATCCTCTCCGTTGTTGAGCATGTGAGAGCCATTGGTGGCGACAATTCTTCTTTCACCCGGTGCGATGCTGGTCGTTTCCCCGTGTCCGATTAAGTGTGTCTCGTTGAGTTGCAGGACATTACCTGCGAGATCCTTGACCGACCAGTTTGTCAGGTCTATTGTGGCACTTCCTTGATTCTCAATCTCTACCCATTCGCCTCCCGGATAGGATGAGTTGTCAGCAGTTGGCCATGAGTCTGGTAGTATCTCAACGATTGCTAAGTCGCTGATATTCCAACTTGGACCCGAGCCTGTACCGCCACCGGTGTTTGCGGCTCCTGGAGTTATTGTCGTGACTTCGACCCAATTCTGGGTTGGTGATGAACCTTCAACCAGAGAGTTACCCTGACTAACATAACTCGTCCAAGTAACCTGGTGGACGAGGGTCGACGAGGAGTCGTAGAGGTTGACTTCTCCTTGGCCGTTAGTCATGCAGAATCCACAGGACTGTCCATCTCCATTTCTAGCTATGACCATGTAGCCACCTGCTGGGATTACTAAGTTGCTCGGATTTTGTGGCCATACTACTGTCTGTGGCGTAGATGTTGTTGAAGGAGTCAGAACCCTTGGAGTAGAGTAGTGGTCTTCGAGATACCAACCGGTGATGTCGATTGAAGATGTAGCCGAGTTGTGAATCTCTACCCATTCGCCGGATGTCCAGTCAGATGGCCCAACAGCGTCAGTTTCTGCTCCCACGGCGTTGACGAACACTTCGTTAATACAGACTGTATGCATATTGCTGCATGCAATCGATTTTGACCCCGTATTGGAATGTTCTTCGACGGGTTCTAGGGTCATGGTATGCGGTAGTGAAAGCATCAAGAAGATGGTCAGGAAGAGTGCGAATCTGTTTCTGTTCATGTTGTCAACCTCGGGTAATCCTCAGCAGAGGAGGTAGGCACCCTGCAATTATCTTATTCCCGAGGAGAGTACTCTCCTCGATTCGCATTAGACCCCTAAAATCATGTGAATCCGAATGAATCCATGCGCTGGGCGAAGGTGTAGATCATAATCGGCACTAGGATGATTCCCATGCCGTGACTCCTGCGAATTCCGATGCGAGGTGGCATCAGACCTAGCACAGTTCCAGCAATCAATACGCCGATTCCAATCCATCCAGTTGATAGCCAGACGAGAATGGTGACGAAGATAATCACACTTAGAACCAAGGAGCGGAGTGGAATAAGTTCGTGCAGTTTCAGCATACCCTTGCCTACCTTGATCATCACTGGAACTGAGAACAGTCCAGCAGCAACGGTAACGGCGAGAAGCCGGATGAAGTCTGGCGGCGGCTCTACAGCCCCCCACTCTACTATTGGGTACATCATGTTCAGAGCCAGAGCTGCTCCAGATCTAGGCCTTCCCACCAAGTAGAGGAACGCAAGGACCATGACAGTGACTGCTGTGTTAGTGGCTGATAGAATGGCGATAACTTCCAGATCCTGCTTACTAGTTTGCATCTCCAAATCGAGGTCAGGAGAAACCTCGCGCTCCGTCCTAGCTTGCTCCAAAAGTGCTAGGTCATCATCGTCCAGTGGTGCGCCTGCGAGTGCCATAGCACCTCGTTCGTCATCTAGTAGACTGGTGTTGGTATCGTCCACCATGTCTTCCTCGGTAACATCATCTCCGGCTGCCTCAGCTTCCTTTCTCTTTGCCATGGCTATCATCGCAGGGTGTTCGGCTTGACCAGGTCCAAATTCAAAGTCCGCAGGGATATAGTTCGGGTCTTTCAACTTGCCAACAAAGTTGCGAACACTCATCACCACTACAGTTGCCTGTGCTGCGGTCATTCCAGGTAGGATTGCCATCACGGCTGCACAGATTGAGGAAAGGAAACAAGGTATGATGAGAGGGCCAGCCGGAGGTAATTCCCAATCGTCGTCCTGTTCAGGCATCTCTGATTGAGTGACATAGATGTCAATGAGGTTGGCAATACCGAAGAGCCCTGCTAGGCCTGGCATGAGCATAGTGGCATTCGGCATTCCGACAGGAGAGCGACCGGGTAGTTCGAAGACGGCCCAACCGTAGAACCCGCTTAGCAGGAAGAAGGATGCAGCCACGATTACTCCTACTATGTTGGAATTGTCACTGAAAGAGAAGTCAAACTCCCTATCGAACATCTTGAATTGCCAATTTTTTGTTGTCTTCTGCATAATTTTCGGCCACGGAAGTCGAGTCGTCTCAGTGATGATTAGAAAACTCGAAATCGCGAGCAGGAGCCAAGGTAGAATTTCTCTGCTCTCCTCGTAGAACCCTAGGCCAGGGTTGTCTCCGAAGAGAAAGCGTGCGAATAGTAGTAGTGGAACCGAGAGAAGCAGTCCGAGCTGTGAGCCGCGAGCTGAATATGCCACACCTTGCGTTGCTTTTCCAGCTAGCAACATCCTATGCCCGGGTAACAGCGCGAGAGCCGTATCACCATCTGGGGCGCCAACTAGAGCGCTTGGTATGTAATTCAGGAAAGTGTGTACGGTTCCCATAGAGACGATAATCGCTGCAACGGCGCTGAGTGGGATTCCCATCGAGACCGCCAGAGGCGATAGGCTGAGTGCTATGAGTGCGACATTGTTT
>CAXFCF010000182.1:0-3105 GCA_964000875.1 uncultured Candidatus Poseidoniales archaeon | reverse complement strand
TCCTCTTTTGCTGTAGAGCTTGTTTGCCGACATAGTCCTTCATGTCATACATCTGGAAGTAGCAATCATCTGCCAACAATCGTAGCGCCTTCTTGGGAGCCATCCCGCGGCCAATCGCTTTGACCAATTCTGGAACCTTCATGACCTGTACTGGATCGCTCTTCGCAGGATCCCAGACAATCAACACCTCACCCGATTCCGAGTCAACATCGATAGATACCTTGGCAGACTTCTCGAGCGCCTTCCGAGTCTCGCCAGCCTTGCCGATTAACACCCCAACCCTGTCCATCGGAACTCGAACCGTCGCCTCCATCGAACTCGCCCGACCTGACAGGCCTCTTTCAACCCTAGCATCGATTCTACGGATCGATTCAATCGACGACATGTACCAAGGCATCGGCTAGTTCAACATTCAATCCGTTGCGATTGGCCCACTGAACTAGACGTTCAACATCACGCACTAGGAACTCCTTCGCACTGGGGTGGCTCTGCATGACTGCTTGACCTGCATCGATTATCCAAGTCTCACCCTCATGCCACATGATGTTGTAGTCGCTGAAATCGGCGTGAGCGAGACCAGCCTCCTGCCAAATCAATCGAAGTTGCTCCAACAAATCATCGTAGACTGCCTGCGGATCAGGAACCTTGACATCGCGGAGACGAGGTGAAGGACCTTCGTCATCGCCAAGATAGTCCATGATTAGCACATTCTTGTTCCAAGCTAGAGGCTCTGGGACACGGACGCCTGCCTTCCTCATTCGGATGAGGTTGCGGCTCTCCTTCTGAACCCACACAGTAACCAATTCACGATGACGGCGTCGCAAACCACCGAATCTGGGGTCTCCTTCGATGTACTGCATCAAACCCTTGAACACAGCGTTTGAGGTGTGGAATATCTTGACCGCAACCGCACCTTCGTTGGTCAGGCCATGGAATACATGTGCTTCCTTACCTCTAGCCACTGGCCACTCCAAGGTATCTAGGTGATCCTGTTGCATCAACTTGTAGATTGCAAGTAGAGTCGATTGATCGAAGACCTCGTCAAAGACGCGGCGGTCGACCCAGTGGAACTGACCTTTGCCAAGGGCACCAGACAGTCGTCCCTCAATCTCAGAAAATATATTGGCGAAGCGCTTCTCTTTCATCCAGTGGTACTTTGAAGATGATTTGTCAAGTTTGGAGAGCGACTTATCGACCTGTTTCTCTACCTCCTCAATCGTCTCAGCGATGTCGTCGCCATCGTATTCTGACCAATCCTGCTCGACAAAGTCGCTCTCTCGGTTAGCGGCTTGCTCTTCCAGTAGGTCGACCCACTCGCGCTTGTCAGCGCCTTTCTTGCCTGACTTCTTACGAGCGATTGGGAACCCCTCCTCGTGGGATCCAAGAGGCAAACTCACTCAAAGAGGTCGTCGACGTCATCGTCGTCATCCTCTTCTTCAGCCTCTTCGGCCTCCTGTGGCTTCTCGGCGGCTTCATCGGAACCACTGTCCCAGATACCGTCATCGTCGCTTCCATCGTCTTCCGACATGCCGAACACATCGACTATTTCGGGCAGGACGCCCTTTCTTGAGAGATAGAGAGCCTGAGTCTTCGAATAACGCATCTTCACATCGGCCTTGGATGGTTGAAAATCCCATGGTTGGATGATGATTAGGTCGCCTTCCCTAACCCACTGGCGCCGGCGCATCTTACCTGGAATCCTGGATAGACGTTCTTCACCATCGGCGCAGATTGCTCGAATCCTACGGCCGCCTAGAATTTGGTCGGCAATGGCGAACATCTCGTTGACACGTTCGTTGGGAACCTTAACGCGAATCTTCTCATCGCCCTCCATAGCTGCGAGCAACTCGGTGTCGACCTTCTCTTCGCGCCTTCGACCCATGCATCTGTTGCGACCAGTAGACCCCTCATAAACGGTTGGCGACCCGAGAAGACGGATTAGAGCAGCGAGTCACTCATATTCGACACCCACCTTCGACTGTCGATGACCAAGGTGCGCGACGACATTCTGCGACGCGAACGAGATATCGCAGAACGCATGGGATGGAAGCATCTCGATGGCTCAACGAAGAACCAAGGATGGGACATGGAAGCGCCTGACGGAAGCAAGATTGCTATTCGATTCGACGAGTTATCATTGCAGACTGATGCCCATTTCATTGAACTGGAACAACGCGCCGATAGAGACTCAAGATGGAAGGCATCCGGGTTTGGGATTGCCCGCAAGAACGCTGAATGGTGGGTGATGGCGAACTCCGAACGCCTCTACCTCTGTCAGACCAAGGCACTGTGGAAGGCAGTCAAGCGAGAGCGTGACGCAGATGAGAAGCACTCACGACGCAATCTAGAGGACTCTGACAAAAGAATGTACTCGCGTGGACAAATTCTACCACTCAAAGTGCTTGAGTCTGTGGCAACAATAGTCACCGATTTGCAGTGAAAGTCCCACTCACTATGAGAAGAACGACTCTGCAGCGTTGCTAACCAAGATCATCAGATGATCTGCCAGTGGACCAAGACCGAAGGCCAGAGTTCCGACAAGACACAACATGACGGTGATTCTGAGGTATGGAGCATAAGAGAGGCGCTTAGTGGTCGGTGGCTCCTCAAAGAACATGACCCAACCCACTCGCAGGTAGTAGAACAATGAGAGAGCGCTGTTCAAGAAGACTAGCAAGGCGAGGTAGAACACCCAGTGCAGTGATCGAAGTGCATCGAACATGCCATCCTCGAAAGTCATCGTGTTGTGAACAGTAGCGTCCACTATACCGCTGACCAGAAGCAACTTCGAGAGGAATCCTGAGAGCGGCGGTACACCGGCAAGAGAGAGCATGAACACGAACAGTGCGGTGGCGATGAGTGGTTCACGCTTAGCAAGTCCATACAAGTCATCCAACTTGCCCTTGCCGCCCTTCGCCTCAACCATTCCTAGAACTAGGAACGAACCGAGCTTGAATAGCACAAGCACCACCAAGTGGAATATCATGGCTGCCAAGATGACATGGGGGACACTGTGATCTCCAGCGCGCTCTATGTTGAGCCCAAGTGCAGCCACGGCTGCCAATAGGTAACCGGCGTGCGCTACCGACGAATATGCGAGCATTC
>CAXFCF010000181.1:0-3127 GCA_964000875.1 uncultured Candidatus Poseidoniales archaeon | reverse complement strand
CCGCACTCTCAACGCCAAGGAACGCTTCGCCAGTCAGCATTCCTGCTGCTATCATGAATGTCCCAAGTAGCATGATTGCACGTCTCCTCTCTGCCTCTTTGCCTCCCTCAGCCTCACGAATCTTCTCGACCTTTGGCTTCAGGCGCTTTGCCTCCCACCAATCCCTAAGGCCACCACCAATCAACATGGGGAAGGTTGCCAAGGTTGGCAAGTACATACCAAGTCCGAAAGAGGTACCCATGCCTGTCGCCCATTCGATGAAGCAACCTAGCAGGAATCCAAGTGCTAGCGCCTTGATATTACCCTCATTTTCCGAGAGAAGAATGGTGAAGGTTGCGAAAGCGTTCGCCTGTGGAGCAAGTAGGTTGATGTCTCCGTCAGCAAGTAGTTTGGAGAGGAATATCGCTACCCCAGCCCCCAAGATTGCACCAGGAACGACTCCCATGATGTTACCCTTCGATATGTGATACGGCCGGTTACCGATGTATAGGCTGTTTTTGTAATCACCAACCACGGTGCCGGACATCGATATCGCCGATCCGAATACAGTAGTTCCAACAAGACCCATCAGAATCGCTTCCTCCTTAGTGAGGCCAAATGTATCCCTCATGTTCAGGAACAGGCCTAACAAACCAAGCAAGACGATGAAAGAAGTTCCACTAACTGGCTCGATTCCAGTCTCACCCATGACCCTTACAGCGATCGCACCTAGGAGGAACATGCACACCCCCACAATCAGAGAGAAAAGCATGCTTGGAATAAGTGGGAATCCACCGATGACGAAAATTACCGTCATCGCTACGAATGCTATTACAATGAATACCGGAAGGTGATACAGAGGCCATTCGTACCAACCCTTACCCTCCATGTATTCCGAGCCCTGCTCACCTTGGAACGCCTTGGCGATATCTCCGAAGATGTTCACGAAAGTCGGTGCCATCTTGACTAATCCTAGGAAACCACCACCGAGAATGGCTCCGATAGCTATCACCCTAATCAGAGTCGAGTAGACAGTCATCTGAACCACTGGACTGTATGGTGCAGTGTTCGGGTCGCCGATATCAGATAATGTGTAGTAGTCCCCAAGACTAGCGATGTAGACAGGGACATCTAGAGCTACAGCAATAGGAACTAGGTAGAACCAAGCCACGAGTGTCCCAAGGTTGACCAATACCGCCACCCTAAGTCGCATGAACCAGCCAATTGCGAACAGTGTAGGAGATAACTCCACGCCGAGATAGGTGTACTCAAACGGGCTGAACTTCTCTGGATCATAGTGAGTCACTCCCTTCGAAACTCCTTCCCAAGTTCCATGCTCTCCCTCAACCGTCTTTATCCCCGAAGGCTGATGAAGAGCGTGGTGGCTGTAGAAGGTCGAGAGTGCATACTTGCCAACAGCAATCTTCTGAGCAATGACATCCATTGCAGATGCAGCGACTCCGTCTAGGTGTCGCTTCCATGAAATTGGATAGTCGATTAGGAACATGAAGAACATAGTGAAGACTGTAGAAACACCTACTGTCTTCAGCGACTCTTTCGCTTGATCTGCAGCACCGGCTGAGACATCACATGCGATATCAAGGAGAACCAAGGTGGCCTCGAATCCAGGTAGAGGCAATGGATCCTCTACCAACCAAACACGCCTGAAAATGATGAAGTACATCACTCCGAGGAAACCCGCAAACATTGAAGCAACGATACCAATGAATGCGAGCTGGAAGGTATCTACACCGTTGATTAAGTGTTCACCACTGACAATGTAATTATCACTATATGCCAATAGGAAGATTGCAGGGAATGTGAATATGAATCCAGTGGATGCATGAGTAGCTCCTGTGGTTGCGCTAGTCGAGATATTGACTTCTGAAGGAGACCAACGCATCGCCATACCAAACAAATAGGCAATGTACCATGCTGCAGATACAGCAAGGCCGATTTTCAGGCCGATGTACGCGGTGACTCCAGAGAATACAGCCCCAATCAGAATACCAATCATTACCTTGCTAAGTGACCAATGGCTTACTTCGAACGCCTCTTCGAGATTTTTCTCTTCCAGATACTGCTCAAGTAAACCGGTGTTGAGGTTCTTGTACATCTCTTGGTCAAGCCAAGTCAAGGAATTATCCTCAATGGCTTTCAGACCCTCGGCTGTGACTGGTTGTCGATATGCCGAGCGCTTGACTCCCATGCCATCACCTGCCCCTAGGGCAGGTGCTGTGACACCGACCCTATTCTAATCGATTGCTATTCAGGGAGTTCGCCTTCAGTGATCCCTGATTATCTTGTAACGACCCATTGCTTCCATCCACATAATCTCGCCACCTGCTTCGATATTCATGCCTTCATCCATAGGGAGAACCATCATCTCAAATGTCTTAGCGTCCATCGCGTGAACCTCTGCACCTTGGATGTGAGTCACCGTGGCTGAACCCTTCTCGATGATGGGGACGCTAATCTTGTCAGTCACAGTCCCAACATGACTCTTCTTCTGACGGGTGAATATGTCCTCAAGTTCCAATCTTGCCTTTGCACTACCGTGCTTCCCTGGCTTCGACTTAGATATGCTCAGAATTCTGTAGGCGCCATCGTCGACAGAACAGTATCTCCCTACCTTCAAAGTGCGAATCTCGACCTTCTCCGTTCCTGGCATGTCAATCCCAACACCGACCCCTCTGCCGACTCTTATGATAATTGCCTATCAAAGCACTGTGAGGTGAGTACTAGAACTAGTCTCAAGAGTAATCGTAGAACCCTTGGCCACTCTTCCTTCCAAGCTTGCCATCTTCGACCATCTCGATGAGAAGCGATGCTGGTGCGTACTTGTCATCGCCGAACCCCTCGTGTAGAACCTTCATTATGTGAAGAACTGTGTCTAAGCCGATTAAATCGGAAAGTGCGAGTGGACCAATTGGATGGTTCATCCCGAGCTTCATGATTCCATCAATCGCCTCTGGCTCCGCAACACCCTCCTGAAGTGCTAATATCGCTTCGTTCAACATCGGACAAAGAAGCCTGTTAGAGATGAACCCTGGGGAATCATTGCAACAGAGGGGGATCTTGCCCATCTTCTCGGATGCCTCGACGACTTTGGCAGTTACTTCGGGATCAGTCGTAGTGGCATTGATTA
>CAXFCF010000180.1:0-3198 GCA_964000875.1 uncultured Candidatus Poseidoniales archaeon | reverse complement strand
TACTTGCCAGAACGGCGGACACAATCGCTGACACCAACCAAGGAGAGGCTAGTGAGAGGATTCACGCCCTCGAAAGGTTCCGCACCCGAACCATCCAAGGTGAAGGAGAGATTCCTGACTTCACCTCACTCGCTGCCATGCAAGAGATCCCTGCAGAGAAGGAGTTACTTGAGCAAGTCACGCTACCTGTTGCAGCGCTTGATTCGATGAATCAGGTCGACAAGCGCATCATGAGAAAGTGCCTCAAAACCATCATCGGCGGACAAATACTCGACTTGGAGAGGTTCGGCTCTCTTGACGAAGGAGAAGTTCAATCGCTTCAGACCATATCTGAACTGGATGATTACGCATACAGGGTGGCTGGTTGTGTGGGTGAATTTTGGACTGACATAACAACCACCAGAACCTTCTCGATTGATGCGAGTGAAAGGAATCGTTTCTTTGAGTTAGCGATACGCTTTGGCAAGGCTCTGCAATATGTCAATATCTTACGCGACATCGCAGAAGATTTGAGGCTTGGCCGTTGCTATATACCAAGTGACATGATGGCCGAAGCAGGCTTATCCACAAGCGACCTTAGTGAACCTAGTAATTTCTCTAAATTTGAAGCAACATACCACTCTCTACTGGATGACGCTGCCGACCACTTTGCCGCAGCAGTGGAATATGTTGGAATGGTACCGCACCGCCAGTACCGAGTTAGGCTTGCCTGCATGCTCCCAATAATCATCGGTCAGAGAACCTTGGCGATGCTGAGGACTGCAAATGTGCTCGATCCGAATGAACGAGTCAAGGTCGACCGAACCGAAATCAAGTCAATTCGCAACCGATGTATCTGGGCATTGCCTTCGAGGAAACGAAGCAATAGGTTGCTGAATGAAGTCACAGGACGGTAAGTAACCGGTTTTCGGGCGGCGAAACCGCCTTCGAGTCCCAAAGGGACTCATCGAGCCTAGAGTGCGAGGGGTTCATTAGGAGATGATGAGCAGACTCTACTGAGGCGCATGACCGACACAGTTCACATCAGTGATTCTGCGGTGCTCCCTGAGTTCACCGAAGGCAGAATCCATGATGCTGACGACGAGCGCCTCGAACAGATCAGATCCGCTGTGGAGATATCCCGTGAGGCTGTCAAAGCGGTGAGTATCACAGCTATCGACCTATTGAGAGAGATTCCAGCATTCATGGCAGGTCTTGACCTTGAGTCTGAACTCGAAAATCCGTTTAATCACATCGAGGCTCCCATTTGGAAAGAAGAAAATGTACCTGCAGAGATGATGGATGCGGCTTACGCTTACTGCGAGTTATTGACCCGGAAAGAGGCTGGGAACTTCTACCACTCATTCAAGTATCTGCCAGATGATCAACGCCGAGCAATGTGCGCCTACTACGCATTCTGCAGAAGGGCAGACGACATAGCTGATGGAGACTATGTCGATGTATTTCCAGGGGGAGATGGTGCTGAAGATCCAGAGGCCGTGGAGTACCGAAGGAGCCTTGAAGAGTTGACAGGTGACAAAACCGTTCTCGATGCACCGACCTACAGGGACAAGTTGGCTCAACTCTTCTTCTATCGAAAGAAGCTCTCAACGGCTTTCAACTGCCACGCTTCCACCGATCCAATCTTCATGGCGTTGAAGCACACAGTTCAGGAATTCGATGTGCCCAAGGAGTTCCTCGACGACCTAATCTCTGGTATGGAAGACGACCTCTACACCAACCGCTACCAAACCTTTGAGGATCTATATCGATACTGCTACAGGGTTGCATCGACCGTAGGGCTGGTTTGCATCGAGATTTACGGTTACGATGACCCAAAGGCTGCCGAGTGCGCTGAAGCGTGGGGCATCTTCATGCAACTGACAAACATACTACGCGATGTAGCTGAAGATGCTCAGAGAAACCGCGTTTACCTGCCTGTCGACGACTTAGCAAGGCACGGCCTGAAGCCAAGCGACCTATCCGAGGACCTCTCAAACGACAAGCGATGGCATTCTTTCGTAAGCGAGTACATCGAGAAGGTGGAAGGTTACTACGAGAAGGCCATGAAATTACTTCCACTACTCAACCGTAAAGCGAGATACTCGCCCGCCGCTATGATGGCATTCTACTGGTCAATCCTCAAGAAAATCAAGCGCAAGGACGGCAATGTGTTCCATGGACAAATCAAGCTATCCAAGGCAGAGAAGATTACACTGGCCGCTGTAGTCTACACAAAGCAACGGTTCCTGCGACTGTAGGCGAAAACCACGCCCTCCCTTGGAGGGCGTCAGCAAGCATCAAACATCAAATCAATTCAGAAAAGGGTAGGGAGTGACTCAATGAGGGTGGCAGTACTTCTAGACGACCGTTGCCAACCGAAGAAGTGTAACGCCGAGTGTCACGCTTTCTGCCCGCCTGTTAGAAACGGTAAGGAGTGCATCATCTTCGATGAGAAGACGAACAAGCCGATTATCTCCGAACCTCTCTGTATTGGTTGCGGCATCTGCATCAACAAGTGCCCCTTTGACGCCCTCATCATTCAGAACCTGCCGCAAGAGCTCGAGAGTGACATGATTCATCGCTACGGCCAGAACGGCTTCAGACTATTCCGACTACCAGCACCGAGGGAGGAGCAAGTCGTAGGAATCCTTGGTCAGAACGGTATGGGCAAATCGACGGCAATCAACATCCTATCCGGTGGAGTGACCCCCAACCTCGGTGACTGGCATATCGAAGCAGCTGAATGGGACGAAATACTAGCATCTCTACCCAAAGGTGAGTTACGAGACTACTTGACTACCGTGGCTGGAACCGGTGTCAAGGTAGCCGTCAAACCACAGTATGTTGACCATATCCCAAAGGCGTTCAAGGGCAAGGTCGGAGAACTTCTCAGGGGAGTAGACGAAAAGGGAGAGTTAGATTCTGTTGCCGCCGAGGTTGGTATAGATCACCTACTCGAACGGGAACTACCACAACTTTCCGGTGGCGAGTTACAGAGGGTCGCTATCGCTGCAACTCTGCTCAAGGAAGCTGATGTCTACTTCTTCGATGAGCCATCTTCTTATCTTGACATCTTTGAGAGGATGAGAATTGTCAAAATTCTACAAAAGTTGGCGAAAGGCCACCGCGTCATCGTCATCGAACACGACCTCGCTATCCTAGATGTGCTATGCGATCTGGTACATGTGGTATATGGTGAAAGGGCAGCATTCGGAA
>CAXFCF010000179.1:0-3200 GCA_964000875.1 uncultured Candidatus Poseidoniales archaeon | reverse complement strand
TCGTTGACAACAAGAAACAGTTGACATACTGGACGAACATGGACACTGGTGCTGACGCCTTCTTTATCGATCAGATTACTTTGTTGATCTATCTCGCCGGAATCGCCATGATGGGATACGGAGGCTTCATGTCTCTATCCCAAGAGAGGGACGAAGAAGAGTGATGTTCACTCGCCCCAGTAGGCATAGCGAATCTGCTGGTTGGCGTTCATGCAGGCGACCACATCTGCCGGTCTCTGACTCATCTGCTCGCTGCCGTTCAGGTGTTTTATCATCGGTTCGATGTTGCTCATGTTGACGACCCCCCACCCGACTTGGGTACAGGGTGCAATCGGCGAGATAGGCTCGCTTCCGGTGAAGGGATCCCAGGTTGAGAAGCTTGGATACCATGCAGAGAGGTTCAGAGCATCTCGTACATCCGCTTGGGTCAATCCGATTTCATTCCCGGCATCGGTTCCATGGACAAGGGACTTGGAACCGTCTTTCATGTAGGCGCCAGCTAGTGGGTCGTTGTACTCTGCACGAAGAGTCTGCAACACCAGAGAGAGGATTCCTGCAGTCCTCGGTGTAGCGAACGATGTTCCTGAGGTTTGGTGATATCCATCGGTGTCATCGTGGTTTGGCAAATCCTGTGTCCAATCACCGGCGACATCGGGGTAGGAGCCTGACATGGGTTCCTTCTGGTCGTCATCCTCCTCGGCGTAGCCGGAGACGCCTATCGACCATGGTGGACCAGCAGTTGAGTCTTGGACAGCAGGGGATGGAGTGTTGTCAGCGGCTCCTGTGTGGATTTTTCCATTCTCTACGACTGCGACTCTGGTTGCATCCTCGATACCGGGAACCGGAATAGATCCGATGGGTCCGAACGAGGTCGTGATGATGTCGACGAGAGGCTGGTCGGCAGCAGCGAGGACAGCTGTATCGGAGAACCCCTCGACAAAGAAAATCACGGCTTCAGGATTTACATCGATGACCGAGCCGGTCACTGCGGTGCCGTGGCCATCGGATGGGTCGTCCAGTATCGGTATGCCATCGCCTTCGGTCCAATCCGGGCTTGTACCGATGATGCATGTGCCTTGGAAGTATACGATGTCCGAGGCAGTCACATTTGCCCAGAACTCTGCGTCGGCATCCAACCTTTATGAGTAGTCACCCTCAAAGGTCGGTTCGAACACTTTAGTGACATTGAACATCTCCAACATCCAGTCAGGGTAAGTTTCGTTGGTTCGGAAGTGATCGTGGTAGACATTGATTCCCGTGTCGATTGGTGCGACCACTGAGAAAGGCCTCCAGTCATTTCCTGTTGTTTCTTCCTCGATCTCCATGGTATTGTTACCACCGAGGCATCCGCTTAGCGAGCAGGCCAACATCAGGCCAGTCAGCAGTAGCGGACGTAGGTTCATTGGAATGGCGGCTAACTATTGCAGATATGACGACTTCGCCCCTCTAGGGGCGAATTGATTTCACGACTTCATACGAGAGATGATTGCCGCTGTGACAGCGATTGCAATCTCAGCGGGGCTTTCGGCTCCGATGTCGAGCCCGATGGGGCAGTCGACCTCGTCTAGCGTCGAATCGGTGATTCCAGCGTCGTTAGCGGCGGCTCGGAAAGCCTTCCACTTCGACTTACTACCAATCACCCCTATCCTTGGGTGGATGGCTCCTGGATCGGCTTCACGAATCTTGAGGAGTCCGAGCAGAAGATCCTGATCAACCGCCCAGTCATGACCTAGCAGCAGGATGTCAGAGTATCGTGCCAAAGAATCGCTATTCTCGGAGGAGAGAAAGTCATCGACAGTCGAGGAAGCCAACTCCCTTGCATCTGGATACATGCTCTGGGCGGCAAATTCCTCACGCACATCGAATACAGAGTAACGCCACTCTAAGTTGTCACATGCGGCGGCGATTGATTGGGCACAGTGTCCACCACCACAGAGCAGGACATGTGGCATGGGCTTGACTACTTCCATCGACACTTGCACCCTGCCCCCGCAGAGGCTGTTGAGAGGGGTTCCCGCTTCACCCTTCGCCTCCTTTTGGAGTTGGAAAGTCTCTACCAACCCACCAACTTGGCCTTCAGGTGATTCTAGCAGACCCTTGAGTCGGGAGATGACCTGTAGCTCCAGTCCAGCGCCACCCACTGTTCCGAAGCACTCGTGCTTAGTCACCGCGATTCTCGCTCCGGGTTTACCAGGAACCGAACCCGATGCGGAGAGAACGGTGCCAATCGCGACCGCCTGACCGGCGGCTAGACGACCAGTGGTCCAATCGAGAACGGGGTGGGTCACAGGCACGGGAATCACTCTACCATTGTGACTTTTCTGCCCCTTCAAACAGGTGTAAAGCGATGGAAACTCAAAAAGTTAGCCAAGACTAACTCTAAAGCAAGAAGGTGTTGCAGAGTGTTCATGCCGACGGGTTCGGAGATCCTCGAGGTCATACTCGTAAGCATGCGGGATGCTTTCCTCGCAGTGACAGTCTTCGTCGCTGCCATGGTTTTGCTATTCTCATGGATTCAATACAAGACGGCCGGCAAGTTCGTCGAGTGGGTTCAAGAGCACAAGCGCTTCCAACCGCTGTTTGGCGCTTTGATGGGACTGACTCCCGGTTGTGGGGGCGCAATCATCGTGATGCCGATGTACACGCGCGGCATAGTAAGCTATGGCACTGTAATCGCCACATTGATTGCCACCTTGGGTGATTCAGCTTTCGTTTTAATCGGTGCGGCAATCTCTGATTCAGCGATGGTTAGACCGGTTCTACTAGTCCATGTGATCTCATTGTTAGTCGGTGTCGTTTGGGGTTACCTAGTGGATTCAGTAGGAATCACCCCGAGACACCCATTCGGGGGAGGTTCCACCTTTGGGGAAGAGGCGGTCGAGCAAGCGCCCGAGGAAGTAGAGAGCACTCCGGCTAGCGAGGTGTTCGAAGATCTGGGGAGGGAGGAGCCAGATGGTTTGGCGTACAAGATAGTTCACCACGGATACACAATCTGGTGGGCGGTCACCACGGTAGGTCTTGTTCTGGCGGTGCTGTTGCTGGTCTGGTATGCGCAGGATCCCGACTACGCGCCTGAACTGAGTTGGGACATATTCACCCGCGATGGCCTAGTGACATGGATAGGGTTCCTGGGAACTTCACTATCGGTCGGCCTCTACCTTGCGTCGAAGAATTGGATTGCCGACGACACTGAGGCTACG
>CAXFCF010000178.1:0-3238 GCA_964000875.1 uncultured Candidatus Poseidoniales archaeon | reverse complement strand
CAATCAGGGTGTCCGCTCCAGAGGATGCGTCCGAGGATGCATCGTCTGCGGTGTAGGTGTTCAAGGTCTGTGCGGAGGTGTCAGTACCCTCGCTTGCCAGGTTGTTTGCCCACACGTATAGCACACCAGCTAGAACCACAGTGATTGCGACCATTAGGATGGTAGCAATAACTGGGCTAACAGCTTGCTCGTTCTTCTCATTCTTCATCATTTTCAGTCCTCAATGCCCCAGCGGGGCAGTAGCCCTGATGTCGCTCATCGATATTAACATACCCGCCGAAAAGAATCACATTAAGGCCGTTCTAATCGCTGCACTGCGGAGTTGTGATACAAATATATCTAAACGCGGGTCTATTTTCTAACAGCGCGCCGTTTGGTTGGTACATTCGATTTGTAGGAGCGCGATAAATCACCGCGAATAATTAGCGCGTAATCTAATTATCACAATCTTATTTATTCGAATCTTCAAGAAAATCGATGCTCAGCCTATCGGCTATTTGAGTGAGAAAGGTGAACAGGGTGAGAGGCTAGCGTAGAGGGGATGGGATGCACACTCGACGAAGAACACTCAACAGCCCTGTTCGTTTTACGCCCTTGCGTGACAGCGTATAATCGTTTTCAGATAAAAACCCGCATTTAAGTCTCTAGATGCGGAATTAGGCCCTACTTTGCCTCACTCCACAGTCAGAATCTCAGCGCCACCATCAGCAATCCATACGGTGTGTTCAAACTGTGAGATGAGTCCTCCATCAGCGCACCGCAGTAGATGGTAGGTTTCGAGGAACCTGATACTCAACAATTTCTTTGTCAGTGCGTTCCACTTGCTCTGCCTTGATTCCTCATCCTCGTTTGGAAAGGGTTTCTCAAGCAATGGGTAAGCCCATCTCTCGGCGAACGGTAACTGGTGGTATCTCTCCTCAAGATATCTAGCCATGGTTGCTCCGAGTGGTTTCAACTTCCCCTTTGCGAGCGCCTTTTTCACAGATACATCTCCAGTGATTCTCCAGATGTTGCTTGAATGTCGAGGAGCAACATTCTCCACGAGACCCTGATCCCCAGTCGTATTGAACGGCTCAACTGCGAAGATTCCACCTAGGGGTACTTCTCCCTTGAACGATGGATGGTCTTCACCACACGCGTATGAGGGAACACTGGTTCCAGCATGTAGATTATATCGTTCAAGTTGATGGCCACAGAGGTTGGTGATGGGTTCGAATCCGGCATCCTTGGAGGCTTGCTCTGCAGCTTCTCCAACGACATGCCACGGTGTTCCAGGATGCATCATCTCGATAGCGGCATCCCTCGCTTCACGGGATGATTTGAGTTGATCCGTGTGTAGATTTCCGTTACCAACTTCCACAGTCAGTGCATTGTCTCCGATTGCACCTTCAACATGGACGCCGATGTCTAACTTGACCAAGTCCCCATTGCGAAATACCATTTCATCCTCAACACATGCTGGACTACTCACTAGATGGTCGGTCGTGTAGTGCGCAGCCATATCGTTGACTGCTATTGTGCATGGGAAGGCCGGTTTACCTCCGTGCCGAAGGATGTAATTCTCGGCTTTCTCGATAACCGAGTGCCATGAAACATCTGCTTTGATTTCGTCCTTAATCGCCTCAAGGGAACGCCGGGCGACATGACCTGCGTCACGCCATTGCTTCAGTTTCTCTTCTTCGACCATGCTAAAACCTCCTGTTTGGAAACGACTCCTTCTCTCAGAACCTCTAACTCTTGTCCGAACGACAGGGCGGCGTAGTCATCACATCGTATCAAAGTACTGGGAAGACCACCGGGGCAAGTTGCAGGTATACAGTGGTCATCATCGAGAGATAGCGCCCTTGCAGCATCTAGCGTTTCTTTAGATGGAACCTCCCCACTTCGGTTGGCACTAGTTGCTGTGAGGGGGCCGACTGTGTTCAACAGCGCCCGTGCTCTTCCATCAACAAGCACTCTGACGGCAACCGCATCTCCACCAAGACGCTCGTCTAGAGTTTTCTTGGCTGGAAGAATCAGAGTAAGCGATCCTTGTGGGAATGATGCTAGAAGATGTTTGACATTGGTATGAACTTGCACTAGCGATTCGGCTTGCTCTAAATTAGCAACTCCGAGAGATACCTTTGCCCCCATCTCTCTACCCTTAGTCTCGAATAGGCGATCCAACGCTTTGGGAGTGGGGAGGCATCCCAATGCCGGTTGAGTTGTCGTTGGATACACAACAGGGTAACCCGCTTTCACCCGCTCTACGAGAGCATCGGATAATGGTGCGATTCTGTCGGACACGTATGGCCGTCGGGTCATCTGCACTTCAAAGGATATGATGGAACTTGTTCACTCTAGAAGCCAATCAGTCACGAGAACTCTGGCGATGGAGTTGGCTAGGTTCTTATCTCGACTTTTGATTAACAGCCTGCCACTGGGAAAGAGGGTCAGATCGACCTCACCGGAGAAGGTGTGGCATAGCCGATTTTCAAGCGTGCGAATCCAACCTGCTTCAACAATCCTGTCAGATACTGTGATGATGTCCAAACTACATTCCTTGTCCGGGAATACCTGCCACGAGGTGCCACCACTACAGACTTCCATAGCGAATTCTTGGTCGCTCACTCAAACACCTCGTATGGCTCGATTTTGTAGTATAGCTAGGTTGGCAGCTGAATCAACAGCTCTCCTCTTCATTACCTCAGCTAGGATAAGGAAGATTACGAATAGGAAGCAGTTAATTCTCTTCATCATGTAGTAATAATGCTCGAACTTATCGACATCAATCCACTTAGAGAGTCCCGCGACATCGAGTATAATCCACCTACTAAGATCCTCCATTGTAACTATGGCCGGGAAGCCCATTGATACCAACCAATCGACAAGCATCTCGTCGATGAGGATGGCTAGAGGCCCTAGTACGAGCGTAAGCCAACGAAGGAATGTCACGAGCCTCCAGAGGCGGAAACGAGAGTCAAGCTTGGCCTCGGCGGCGTCCGCGTCGGTGGTGAGCGTTGCTTCAGCCATCACTCAGAACTCTCGCCTTCATTCTGTAAAGGTGTGGGTTCATCAGATGGCGGGGGGCCTGTTGGTGGACCTGTTGGTGGACCTGTTGGTGGCCCGGTAGGTGGACCTGTTGGTGGTCCGGTAGGTGGTCCCTGTGGCGGAGTCATGGGCATCCCTTGGGGTGGCCCAGAAGGTGGCATCATTCCTGGCGGCATTTGTCCAGGTGGCATCATTCCCGGTGGCATTT
>CAXFCF010000177.1:0-3280 GCA_964000875.1 uncultured Candidatus Poseidoniales archaeon | reverse complement strand
GACAACGGATCTCGTCGGTCTTAGAGGAGTTGTGGGGAATTTCTTCTTCTTCTTCTTCCGGTCTAGAAACTGAGAACCTCTTCTTACCCTCTACCGCAGTAGGCCTGATATCTCTCTTCACATCGGGTTTTTTGACTGGCTTAGGTATGGATTCCTCCTCTACTGAAACAGGTGATAGTTCCTCTACTACCGTCTCAAGATCTTCATCGAACTCTTCTTTGGTTTGGGGCTCCGGATTAGGTGCAACCACTGGGAAAAGATCCGAACATGCCGGACATCTTGCTGTTCCAGAGTAATCCATCGGTACACGTAGAGACTGGTCACATGACGGACAGTTGACCTCCCTCTTCTTTGAGGGCGCCACCTTCTCCTTGTGGGCACTGCGTACCTCATCTCTAGCCGCTGCCCTCGCCTCACGTCTCTTATCCTTGAGACGCCGCTTCTCCTCGGGATCTTGATCCTGCCAAACGAACACGAACCTAGCGATTGCAGATATTACCACGCCAGCAATAACCCCGAACATTATCGAAACCCAAGGGAGTGAATCATCCTCGGTCGAATCTTCGACCTTTGACGGATATGACTTAATCACACTCTCTAAACTTACACCTGAAACCCATCTAAGCTCCAAGTCTACCGAAGATCCTGAAGGCCATGAATCGATAGAAATAGTTCCTGAGCGAGACTCACCAGCTGGAACAAGAGGGGAGGAATCGGTCGCCAATATTTCGTTAGTAGAAGTTTGGATTAACATCATCACACCCCCTTCAATATCGTCAGTGCCGGAGTTAGATAGTGTGTATGCGATTTGAGCCGAGGAACCTGAAATCGGGACGGCTGGTTCAGCCACACCCAATATCGCCAAAGGTTGAATGTCGGGCGCTGCTATGCTACTTGAGTCGAATAGAATTGAGTTGGATGAAGTCTGCCATCCATCTACACTCGTTCTGACCCACAACAAGTCAGCTGATGAGGGGTTTCCCAGAGAGTAAGATAGAGTCCTGATGCCGGGTGTCATACTGATTGACTGAGTCACCATAACCGATTCCTCTCCATCATCAGAATGACCCACCTCAAGTGTGACCGGCCTAGACCTACCTTCACTCAAACTCAGTTCGATGACTACCTGTACCCCGTCAGCATTGGTCCAATCAGCGGCCGAAACCGAACTAGACAAGGTTTGTGCGGGTATGACATGTAGTGTCTCGAACCCCGAAAGGGAACCGTCGACTAAACCATCTAAGCTAACTACAGACCAAGACAAGTTGCGCAATCCTGCTATACCCGCGAGAGTGTGTTGTGCTTCAAGCTCGATGCTTGACCCTACAGTCATCGATCTGACAGTTCCATCTGTATGAGTGATTCCGTCATCTATTTGCAACGATGCGTTGCCCTCAAAATCTCCACCATTGTGAACAATTATCGTAAATGTGACAGTGTCACCAATGTGGAAATTAGCCCCGGAAATATCTACTCCTCCACTACCTGCTCCCGAGAAGTGCGCTGCTGGCATTTCGTACTGGTGTGTTGCCTGAATAAGGGAACCTTCGTGAATTCTAACATCCCCCTCTAACTGGCAAATCAAAGACCCTGGTCTGACTTGTAGTGTGAAGTTCGATATGGCTTGACTACCATTCACTATAGACAAGTTAACTGAGAGGATCATTGTCCCCGAGAATCCACATACCAGAGAACCATTCCAATCCTTCTCACCCTGGTTTGAAGAAATCGCATTCCATGTCACAATATCACCAAGTGATGGATTCATTTCAGATGGCGTTAAGATTAGTGACAGGTTAGCTAAAGGTGGTGGACCTACAGTTATCGCTGTACTCTTTGTTTGACTACCAAGGTGTGCATCAACTGTTATTGATGGAGCCTCTGAAAGAGATGTGATCGTGAAGTTTGCATATTCTTCATCTAGCGCAGGAACTGCCAACTGTGCCTGGAATGTTTGTGAGGCTCCGATGGTCAAGTTAACCTCTCCTTGCCATTCTACTTCACCAGTGTTGTCAACGGGGACACTGAGCAGCAAATCATCACCGTCCCTAATCGTAGAGTTGCCTGATTCCAAACCAGTCTGACCGTCCAAGAAAGTAAAGACCCAAGATGACGGCTCGGATAGTACTGGATTAGCTGGAGCCAGACGCTTGATGAACGATGAAACCGAGGTCGTGTTGGTATCGAAAGATGTCCCTATATCGCCATTCAATGAGAAAGTAACCACATACTGACCAATTGCTAGAGAAGTATGGTTCAAGTGAGCTGTCATCGTTTCACCAGCCAATAGTTGAACCGCCGTAGATGACGATGTTACAACCGCTCCTTGCATTGTCTCGATCGTTGCATTTACTGTACCATTGGATTGCACATCATGAGCCATCACAACAATTGACAGGTTGACATCGCCGGATCCCTCTTCCATGTGCCCCAAAGTGACTAGGGTTGTCTCGTCCAACAGAAGTCCGCCACCCTGAGCAGTTGCCGAGAAAGAGGCAAATGGCATTGCCACAAGCATCAGGACGCAAAGAACTTGAAGGTGCCAACCTCGATGCTCCATAACCGACACCTGCGCACGCGGGGTTGAATGACCTTTCCCGTCATTCTGTTGCCTGAAGCCTACATTTATCAGAGATTGGCAGGTCGAAAGGCTGTCATGGACGCTAAGGCACTTCTTGCATTGACTCCGGAGGAGTTGGCAAAGGCGGTAATAGCTCGCCGCCACGAGCTTGGTGAAGTGCTTCCAGATATTGTCAGAGAGAGACGCAAGGAGGCTGACTATCTCGCTCCACTTGTCGAAGAGGCTCTAAAAGAGAGAGACAAGGTCACTAGTGAGGTTCAATCGCTCAAGAAAACACGTGATGAGTCGCAAGCAGAAGCTAGAGATTTGCGAGTCAAACTAAGCGAAATGCGTGAAACTCTCATGTCAGAAGGTCGCTTGAAGAATCCAAACCCTGCTTGGGCTAAGGAAAAGTTAGCAGACAAAATCCAAACACTCGAAGAAAAATTACAGACCTCTGCACTTTCACTGAATGACGAGCGTAAATTGCTGCGCGAGATGCGTGAACTCACTAGGGATCACGAAGATTGGGTTGCCAAGAGAGCAGCTTCTGACCCCGACCTGAAGGAATATCGAGACGGCTGGGAACTCCACAAGGATTTGATGGATACAGCCAACGAGAGCCATGAGAAACTAATCGCATTAGCTCCAAAAAGTGAGGAGTACCACAAGAAGTACGAAGAGCATCGTCAAGTCCAGAAGGAGGCTGTCGGACAGCTT
>CAXFCF010000176.1:0-3320 GCA_964000875.1 uncultured Candidatus Poseidoniales archaeon | reverse complement strand
CCTTGGGTTCATGAGCCACAACTACCAATCTACAGGAAGTACTGGTCACTTCTTCGATCAACCTGTAATTGTTGAACGGAATGAGGAAGGATTCCTTCATTGTCCGGAATGTAATTTTGTGTCATCATCCACCCACCATCAACAAGCTTCCCAACAAGTTCGTGTTCACTATGCAACTGAACACCTTTCATTCCCAGCTTCACTCTGTGAAATTTGTGAGAACAAGACCGAGCTCAGAGCCCCTAAGGATTCCCCTAAGTGTGAAGGTTGCAGAGGTAAAGGGTATATTCAAACCACTTTGGACGAGAAATCGTTCAAGAGTTTGCTACCTCATTTCCTCACAGTCCGTAAAGATGGACTATCTAAGTGCCCTGAAAGTTTACCGTCTAGAAAAGGGCGCTACAAATGCAAGCGGTTCCATAGTCCTATGGAAAAGGAAATCATACTCAAGCACCTCAAATCTAGGCACTCACGCAAGATATTCCACGACTCATCCACTCTTAGTCAATTCAAGCAGGATGTAGCACCTCAAGAACAAGAGGCCATGGCGATTCAACTCATGGAGGATTACCTAACAGCGCTATCAGATGTCGCAGGAGGTTTTGAGTCGTTCAGGAACCACCTAGAGAATCTGATTGGTTATCTCCAAGTTGAGGAGTTGGAACCCCTTCTTAGTTGGAGGACGGCTTCTGGGAGTGTTGTTGCTAATAGATACCCCGTGAAAGAGAAGATGAATCTTCAACAAAGTTTCCTTTGGTCACCCCTTGCAGAGAGGATCAAAGAGAAGAAACAAGCCATGACGGAACTTGCCAACGGAGTGGAGTTTGATCCAAGATCCCCTGAAGGAAAGGAAGTGCTCAGGAAGTTGTTGCTCAAACCAGTCGATGAAGGTGGGCGCGGTTTGAAAAAGAGGATGCCTGCCAAAGATACCAACCAACCATCAGTAGAACCCGGAGTACTCCAGGCATATGCCGACGAAGGGGATGAACTGGCTCGCGCGTGTGTGGAATACATACAGATGACAACATCAGTGAGCCTAAGCATGGACAAGCCAGAGATAAGTCACAGGAGCGCAAAGAAAGGTATTGGACCGAATTTCATCCATTCACTAGATTCAGCACACATGACTCTAGTAGTCAAAGAGATGGCTGAGAGGGCAAAGAATGACCCTAGGTATCGTGACTTCTGGGCAGTTCACGATGCATTTGGATGCCATCCTTCAGTGATGGGGGAGCTGCGTTCGATTATCCTTGAAAAGTTCGTGCAAGTGCATAGAATCAATCCACTAGTCGAACTAGTCAAATCAGTGACTGGCGATGATATTGAATTGGGAGACCTCGATCTAAATCAAGTTCTGAGAGCTGAATATCTTGTATCATGATGTTTTTTCATCATCGAAAGGTACTCGTTACATGACTTTCTGCCAACTCCATGGTTGATGAAAAGGAGGTTGAAATCGCCCCTCACGGCGAACAATTACTCCCAGATCTTTCAGTCATAGACGAGCTCTTGGATCGTGAAGGAATCCATGATTTGAGGGCGAAGGAATTCGTTTCTCAACTCGAAGAGAAGGTAGGCAAAGAGTATAGGTTGAAGACGATAGAGTGTTTTCGAATCATCAACAAAAATACCCTTCAATTTCTACATGACGATGATGAACGGTGCAGGCAGTGGGACTGTATAGACGAAGCAGAAGAGATCCGATTGAGTTTGGATTCACCAGATGAACACGAAGTCAAATTGTGGGAGAGGTTCGAAGGTAGACACTCTGCTGCTGGCTTAGGTCAGAAAATTGCCACTATTCGAAAACAATACTCGTTTAAGCGAGATAGGGACATGTTTGTCAAGCGTTATGCCCGGAATGAACAGGAGTTTGTCGATGACGCAGCACGTGCTCAAAGCGAACTCTTCGATAGATGGAGAAAGAGTGAGTTAGAGTACAACGAATATTTGGACTCACCCTTTGGTGGAATTGAGCCCAAGCGATTCGAATGGCCTGTTGGAAGCCATGGCCCCCAGATTAGAGAGTCCAAGGATTACGATTTGATCCAATTGTTGCTCAGGTATTTTAGTCCAAGATATTCGATTGCTTTCGTAAAGGCCGAGGTACTCAACAAGAGGGAAACTTGGGGTAGGCCAAGAGCACCTTTGACAAATCGTGTGAACAAGAAGCAAGAAACAATTCCTCCAATAAATCCGAGTACAACTGTTAGGGAAGCCATTCAAGGAATGCATCAATCGAGTTGGAGAGTCGATGTAGTGTTTAACGAGGGTTTGACAAGGCCGATTGGAGTCATCAATCAGAATTCATTGGCTGAAGTCATTTTGGCCAAGGGGAGGGATGCTCTTGAGATGCCCATAGGTGAACTAACCGAATGGAAGGATTGGATCAGTCCACCCGTATTAGACATGCATGATTCGATAGACACAGTCGCATCACTTCTAGGCCGTCACCACGAAGCAGTTGTCTTCAAGTGGGAGCCGGATGAATATGCTAGAACCGATGAGATAACTTCAATCTCGGAAGCGATACAACCAGGATGGCATATCATCACACACTTAGATGTGGTCTACTATCTCTCTAATATTCGGTATTCAGTGGAATCTTAATTCAACACACCTACCAATTCAGGGTTCGTGTACGCGTACAGTTAATGTAATGCAAACAACTCAATATTGTGATGATATTCCATCACCATGGTTGTTGAATTAACGAAATTCAAACACTCCCACCCCTATGGGAGCGCAGCGGGGCGACTCTCTGAATAAAATCGAAAAGTTAGCGAAATGGACGGACCCCGCTGTGCTCCTTAAAGGAGAAATAGAAATGAAATATGAACAAATGATGATTGAGGAGTGGCCCCTTCTGGCCACCCTTTGTGTATTGGTTGGGTATACAGTATACTCACTCGCACAGAGGCAGAGTAATGAGAATGTCATGACGATGCTTAGGCATCGTGGAAATGGCGTTGATAGAGAAGGCGTGCATGAAGCAGTGCAGGCTGAAGTGAATAGGCAGACCGAACTTCTGACCGATTGGGAGAATGAAGTTAGGATGTACCAGGAAACTGTTGGAAACGCATCTGCAAAGATGGGTGGAACGGTATCGGGGATCGAATCGGAATTTGGTGACCTTCGAAAGAAGGAAGCCGGTCTGAATCAAACACTCGCCGATGCAGACTCCCTAGTATATCTGACGAGTGAACGCATTGAGAGTTTAGCCAAGGCGGCTGAGATGCTTGATGTCGCTCAAGGAGATGCTAAGGAAACAAATAGGCGAGTGACAGAACTTGAGAACGAAATGGCAGGGCTGAGCCATA
>CAXFCF010000175.1:0-3330 GCA_964000875.1 uncultured Candidatus Poseidoniales archaeon | reverse complement strand
GCTTTAGTATTGACAATATTGGTGCTTGCATGCGCACTTTCAGGATGTATTGGGACGGGAAATGATAGCGGCATACTTGTTCATAATCAAGATGTAGAACCTCAATCTCTTGTGATAGCCTACGAAGTGCGTGATGATTATGAGAATATAGACGAGAACCCCCAGGCTCTCGCCGATTATCTTTCCAACATACTGGGCTACGATGTTACGATTTACAATGTCGGCTCCGAGGGAGCCATGATTGAAGCGCTTCGCTTTGGTAACGCCGATATTGCTATCATGGACGGAGGTGCTGCATGGGTAGGTTGGCAACAATATGACCTCGAAGTTCTGGCAGCTGATCAAAAGTCAGATGGCCGAACCTACTACGAAGCCCACGCGTGGGTGTTGGCTGATTCAGAGATGGCGTCAGCCGCTGATGATGATGACCCTACTACAGACCCATTCGCATTATTGCAAGGTAAGGCCAGCTGTCACACTGGCTGGTTGAAATCAGCAGGGATGCTACTACCTATGGGATACATGATTGGCAACGGTTACGCTGAGGTAGTAGGCGATTCCGAAGATATCGAGAGTTTGAGGGACACCATACACTCTCACTTTAATGAAAACGCATCTATTCCAGATTCTGGAACACCATACTACGGATACTCAGGAGCAGTCAAGTGTCTCTCTGAAGGTATTGGTGAAGTTGCCTTTGCCAAGGACAGCACAGTCGATTCATACTGTGGTAGTGAAAATGCTACTGAGAACGAGGAATGGTGCTTGGCAAGAAATCAGTATGTAGCCCTGCCTGCGTTTGGGCGTGCTCCAAGCCATCCTGTGATGTACAATCCTGAGTACATGGATGAAGCACAGGCCAACGCCGTACGTGCGGCTCTTGTAGGAATGTCTACTGATGATTCTGCATCATCAATCCTAAGTGATGTTCTGAACACCCCTGGCATGGTATCAGCGACCAGCGAAGGCCATTTAGGAAGTTATTCTGAATTAATCCAGAATGTTCCTGGAATCACTACTTACTATGGCGATAAATACGATATTGAGTGAAATCTATTTCTTTCGTCGCTGATATTCAGAGTAGTTACCAGGCCATACATCAAGTGTTCCATCACCGGGTAACTCCCATACGGTGTCGCACACTTGATCGAGGAACCAACGGTCGTGACTAACAGACACAATAGCCCCCTCATACGACTTCAACGCCTCTTCAACTGCGCCTCTCGCGTCGCTGTCAAGATGGTTAGTCGGTTCATCCAATAACAACAAATTGTTGTCCTCTAACAGCAATTTTAGCATCGCTACCCTAGCCCTCTCCCCTCCACTCAATCGCTCCATCTTTGTCTTGACCATTGTCGAGTCAAATTGGAAACGCCCTAACAACGCCCTCAAGTCTCCATATGGCATCTTAGGCTTGAGCCGTTGGATTTGCTCTTCGGGAGTCAGCGAGAAGTCTAGAGTTCGGTGGTCTTGGTGAAAGTATCCAATTTGTACACCGGGTTTGACATCTAACTCACCGGAATCCAAAGCAATCTCACCACGCATTAGGCGTAGAAGTGTAGTCTTACCTGCTCCATTTGGTCCAACAATTCCTATTCTTTGTCCTCTACCTATACTTGCTGTTACATTGTCAAGAATTGATCTCTTCATACCATCGAAAGAAAGAGATGAGGAACGTAGATCAAGGACTTCAAGGCTACTTTTCTCAGTTGATGTGAGTTCAAATCGCAATTTCTTCCGCTGTTTTGGTTTGACTCCTTTCAACCATTTCAACTCCCTTTGCGAACGCATGAGCATGTGGTGCTTCTGTGAGATTGACTTGTCATACTTATTCGCCCGCTTCATAGATTGTAATGCTCCAGTCAATCGTTTGATTTCCTTCTGAACCTTGTCTATTCTATCGTCGAGAGTTTGCAGGAAGAGCTCCTTTTGAGTTAGGTAGGATGAGTAGTTGCCCTTGTAACCTCTAACCCGACCTTCACCTACTTCGAGTATGTGATTACAAGTTCGATCGAGAAAGTAACGATCGTGGCTAACCATCAATAGCGCACCTTCGAAACGCATCAGGAATTCTTCCAGCCACTCAAGTGTCTGAAGATCTAGGTGATTAGTGGGTTCGTCGAGGAAGAACACATCGATTTCCTCCATACCGACTAATTGGCGAGCGAGAGCGACCTTCGCTCTCTCTCCTCCAGATAGATTAGAAACAGGTATGTCAAGTGGATGATGTGCCAGATCGAGTGCCTTTAGGATCTCTTGCGCATGTCCAGCAGCATCGACGCCCCCAGTCCTTGCCATGATACTCTGTAACTCTTGGTAGCGTTCCAGCGTATCCTGCCAATCCCCATCATAGAATGAAGGATCAGCCATCTGAACTTCGATTCCTTCGATTTCCTCCTCGATCTCGTGAAACTGCCTACCGCGTCGACTCAACTCTTCCTCTAAAGTAGCATTTTCTTCTATGTCACGCACTTGGGTGAGAAAAGCAAGCCTCAGACCAGGGGCATAGTTCACATCACCTATGTCTTGATCTCGGTTAGAGATAGTTCGCAACAAAGTGGTCTTTCCAGATCCGTTGTGTCCTACGACACCTATTCTATCACCTTCGTCTATCCGTAGGTCAATTCCATCGAGCACCTTGAGAGCGGCGAACGCTTTGTGGACATCTTCTAGTCGCACCAATTCCCTCGCCATGAACCCCGGCGAGGACTAGGCGTTCATGGCTCCACCGGTCACAAAGAACAATCAATACTGCTCAATAACAAGTGTAGTGTGAGTCTCAACAACGGATTGGTCAGGAGCTGTAAGCCAGATTCGGTCGAGCAATTCACGTAGAGTGTGGGTATCATCGACAGATACCACAAGAAGCAGATCTGCATCCAAGCCACCACCAACTTCGTAGCAAGTCAGCACACCACCCCATGTAGAGAATTCACCAGCGAGTGTACCCACCTCAGTTCCTGGCCCGAGTTTTATTCGAACTAGTGCTGAAAGGCCAACACCACGCTCGATTACAGTGTATCTTTGGATTACCTCTTCCTCTAATTTCTTCATGCGTGTACGCACAGTTCTCTCAGACACACCCACTTCCTTAGCAAGGTCGACGAAGGACATCCTGGAGTTGTTTCTTAGGCTGTTCAAGAGTGCTCGGTCCGTTGAATCTATGTTCATATGACGCAACTTCCAGATTTCGTATAAATAACCTATGTTAAAGGGCTCATAGTTCACTATAAGGGACTTTTATTTCCATAATATGGAAACTAATAATACCCTTGAAACGAAAAAACAGATAATATGGAGCATATTGATGATGATGGCGAGGTTCAAATG
>CAXFCF010000174.1:0-3348 GCA_964000875.1 uncultured Candidatus Poseidoniales archaeon | reverse complement strand
AACAGCCATGTTAGTTGGAATCTGATGTTCAAATCGACGGCCGTCTCGTTGAAGCGTATGGCCGAACTGTAGAGATTGGACACTGCAAGGCCGTAACTGCCCGACTCAAGGTGCATCGATAGGGAACCGTTAGTCAACTTGGTGAAATTCGCCCAAATCGCTGTATCATTTGCGTTGATATCGTCGCCAAGCGCCAGTTTGACGCTGCGTATATCGGTCCATCCGTTGTTGTCCCATATTCTCAACATCGCGGTGTAGGCGGTTCCAGGGTGCAATGGCGTCTCATCGTCGTGACCGACGATGGTAGAGTTGCCATCCACAATTAGTTCCGGCTCGAACTCCTCTCGAATCTTGTAGGTAACAAGATCTGCATCCCAGTCGGGTGGAGTTTGGCTCGGTAGATCACCACAAGGAGCTGCGTCGGCAGGGCAAACAGGGCCACCACCCATTGCGAGCTCGTTACCTTGGGCATCGGTGCCAGAAATGAAGAACGAGACATATTCGCCGTGACGATTCATCGAGTCAGTGATCAAACCCTCGAAGATGTTGAGGCCACCTGGTTGCAACTCGGGAGTCCTGAGAGTCATCGTCACATACTCTCCTTCATCGGGTATCTTGTCGTAGTTGAGATCATCTTGACCCTCCCTCCAGTAGTTTAGGTCAAGTTGTGTTGGCGGATCCACCGAATCCTGCACAACGATTCTAATCGGCTGGTTCGGGTTACCCTTGTGCTCCTCAGAACCATCCTCAGGGGATGAACCAATTACCAATGGACTGTTGCCATCGAGGACAATCCTGACTGAATTGTACTCCGGGTTGACATAGGTCGAACCGTTTTGCATGTTGACAGCTTGTACCCTGAATAGCATGCCACCGGGAGAGGACTCAATTGGCGAGATGATGGTTATCGTATATTCTCCATGACTCGGATTCGCCTCAAGGTGGTACTGGACTTCAGTCTCCATCGGATCACCGTCTCGTGTGAGGTTCTGGCCTGTCAATTCAAGGTCGAACTGCCCAGCGAGCGGGGAATAGGTTGTGCCTTCGAAGGCTATCGAACCTTGGAAGGTAAGCGATAAACCACCCCTGACCCAGTCGTTAGATGAGAGCACTCGCCCAGTTTCATCGGTGACCCCCAACTCGAGGAGTTGTATGTCGTTCTCGACTCGCATTCCTAGGCCTTCAGTCTGCCATCGTGTCACCTGCCTCCCAGTGTCATCGTCAACGGTTATCTTTGCCTCAACACCGGATTCATCATCCCAAGCCCATGTCGATGCGATTGGCATGAGGATGGAGAGTACATCGTCAGTTATCGAAGAGGAGCAGTTTGCTCCGTCAAAGGATAGGAGACCTGCTGCGTCGGACAGGGTAGAGCAGGTATCGCCAATCTGCCACTCTATCACTGGATTGTCAACATCAGAAGCTTCCAATTCAACCTGTACCTGAGTGATACGATCAGCACCGTCTCCGAGGGCGACACGGGTCAGCAAAACGCGGCTCTGTCCATCGGGAACCAGCATCCCGCCTTCTATGACAGCATCCAGTGCCCTAGTGTTGAGTTTGTAGGTGATATCCAGGTTAGAAACCATGATTCTACCAGGAGAACCTGCAACCAAAGTCAGTGTGATGTTTGTGTTACCGACACCATTCGCTTGAATATGGTCGTTGAAGGCATCAACCAGAGCCTGCCCATCGATGTCCACCGGGGAATTCAACAATCCAGAACCAATGTACTCATAGGTTCCATCGTCGCCAATATCCAACCGCACTGCTGAGGGGTATCCCTCTTCATAATCAAGTGTGAATGCATGGAGGAATGGTGTAGTGGAAGGAGAGCTGGAATTCATTGAAACCCTGTATCTAAGCATTGAGCCAGTGGTGCTAAGTTGGATTTCCTGATTGTTGACAGCACTGTTCCAGTCACTGCCATTGTTGTTACTGACTTCCACAGAGAGGCTGGTTCCCGTTGGGACATTCTGAGTCCACTGTGGCTTGAGCTTACCAACCTGAGTCCCTGTAGGAATCGGGGGAGATACCCAAGTGCCGCTAGAGACATACTCCGTCCCATACTCAACATCGACCCACCAAGAAACAGCGGTTCCTCCAACAAGTTGCAGCTTCCAACGTAATTCCTTGCCAGGGTTGGAGAAGTGGACTGTCTCGTTGTTGTTGACCTGTACCCAATGCGTACCGTTGTCGGCACTTACCCAGTAATCCACGCGATCACCCGTAGAGGTAGCACTCCACGAAGCCTCGACATTAGCAACAATCACATCGTCGCTAGTCACGATTGGATCGGAAATCCAAGTCGAAGTGCCAGGCTGTGGTGAAATCGGATAAGCCCATCCGGTTCCATACTCCCGATAGTACCTAGCCGACCACTGATAGTGATCGATGGAGATAATTCGCTTGCCGTCGTAAGTTATACCAAAACCGTTGGCGCTAATCGAAGCCTCCCCGGTCTGTTTGGATAAGGTAGTCGAGGTGCCACTGATAGCGTATGCCTCCAATCTGTCCTGAGCCCAACTGAACTTGCTCCTGAAGAAGAACATGTTGTTGTCAGCGATTAGTCCGTTCTGCTCGGAGTAACTTGAGAAGTAGGAGTACTGCAAGGATGTGTCTCTATCAAAAGTTCCGTCACTGTTGAATGTGTAAGGTAAAACCGTCCTACGGGTTGAGTGCAAAACCCAGATGAGGTCACGGCTTCTGTCGTAACTAATTCCTGTGTAAGCACCGTAGGAGTTTACTGATATGTCGTATGCATTGAGGCAGGTCCATTCATCCTCGTACCTAATATCAAAGACTACGAGTTTGAGATAATTGAGAGCCACTGAACTTCGATCGGTACTGAGAATAGCGTACAATTTCTCGTCGTCCCCCATAGTCCAGTCTCTGAAGCCATAGTATTGGCTCCAACCAGTCTGAGTTGGAGACGGAAGGGTGCAACTAGCCGTGTCGATGCTTACGGTAGTGGCAGTGGAGAGATTGTTTGGGTAGGTCTTCTTGACCACCTGATTAAGGTTCTTTGAGGTAAAGGTTGAGACATACAACCATCCACGGTGCTTGAACGAAGCTGCTGCTCCATAGGTAGCGAACGGAGAGCTAATCGTCCTCTGAGATGAGAAGCGGTTTTCCGTGGCGTTTGAGGTGTGAGGTTGTCTAATACTGAAAGAACCGTTATCCAACCATGCTCCCCCTGATGACGGCTCGTCACCGACTGAGTGAGTAGAGAAGTTGGTCGATACTTGATCGAGAGCCAAAGCGACATCATCACTCCTAGCATCTGTTCCGGTTGCGTCACCTGACATCCAGTGACTCCTAGAAGTGTGCTGAATCTGATTCCACCCA
>CAXFCF010000173.1:0-3369 GCA_964000875.1 uncultured Candidatus Poseidoniales archaeon | reverse complement strand
CAACCCGATGAACTCGCTGACTTGGTTGAGCAGGCACTTGAAGACGAATGGAGGTGAAATATTGACTAGAATTGAATTCGAATCAGATGTTACAACTGACCCAGAACATGGGAAAAGACCACATGACAGAACGGTCGAAGAGTTACTCGGATCAGGATGGTTCCTAATCGACAAGCCACCTGGACCAAGTAGTCACCAAATAGCGGCATGGGTCAGGGATATGCTGAAGGTAGACAAGATATCACATGGTGGTACTCTAGACCCCTTTGCCACAGGAGCCTTGACTATCCTTACTGGAGGAACTACCAGGCTCACTGATCGTATTCTGCTCGGGAAAAAAACCTATGTCGCCGTCCTGAGAATTCCAGCTGAAGTAGAAGAAGTTGCACTTGAGGAAGCGGTTTCCAATCTAACGGGAAGAATTCACAATGTACCCCCAAAGGAATCAGCAGTGAAGGTTCGTGTTCGCCAGCGAACGATTGATGAGTTCACGATATTGGATCGTGATGGAAGAATAGTCTTAGCCAGAATTTCCTGTGAAGCCGGAACCTATGTTAGAACCATAGCCAAGGATATGGGTCTTCTTCTCGATGGGCCAGTGGAACTCGTGGAGCTTCGTCGCAACGCATCAGGGACCATGGATGAAGAAGATGCTGTGACACTGCAACAACTCAGCGATGCTATCTACTTGTGGCGGGAACATGGGGATGACACCGCGATGGCTAAGATATTGCAACCTATCGAATCGCTCCTAACTGGGATGCCTTCATTGACTGTGAAGGACGGAGCAGTAGCCGCATTGACTCATGGGGCACCATTAGCTAAGCCTGGATTAGTAGAGATGTCTAGTGACCTTGCTACGGGTGACGAAGTAGCGATTAACTCGCTTAAGGGAGAAGTGGTGTGCATAGCCTCTATGATTACCGACTCTGAATCGATTCAAAAGATGAATAAAGGTGAAGTCGCAAGGCCGAAAGTCGTCCTTATGGGCAACGAAACCTACCCCAAAAGGTGGTAGTTCACTCGATATCGTACTCTTCGTAGATCCACTCGTCAGTTTCCAGACGAATCTTCAACCGTCCCATCGCGATTCCCCCGCTCCCACCCCCCGTCAGACGCAGCTGACATTGCGGAAGCACTCTTTTCAGTCACGGCCTTCCTATAACCATTCTCCGAAAATGGAGGATTATCAGGCTACATGGGGTCTTTTAGAGTCTAAAATCAGAGGTTTCTACGAACCTTGCCTGGACCAAGTTGTAGAGCAAGAAAGCCACCAATTACCACAATAGCCAGTACCAACCAGAACATTGTAGATGGAGGTGCAGAGATGCCAGAATTACCGAGTCCACCATCTCCAGAATCCTCAGCATCGAGAACATCTATGAAAGAGTTGTATTCGTTGTTGTCCTCGGAAACTTCGAGAATAGTACGAGTTGCATCGACTTCGATTCTAAGGGATACCTGACCACTATCGATAGGAGCGACCCAATCGAAGTTAGTCGATTCCAGTCCACCAGCTGCGATGTAAGATACATTGGATGAAGCAACGAACACTTCATTCGCGTAGAACCTTACATTAACCAAAGAAGCTGGACTCTCCCCTTGGTTCCTTACCCAGACTTGAACATTTACGATATCACCAGGGTATATGCTCCCATCGCCCATTTCAACTGATTCGACGATTAGATCAGGGTCAGAGGTGGATATCACATTCATGCTGTGAGTGATTGTGGTCGTACCATCGCTTGCAGAAACCGTGAGATCGAAGGTTCCTGGAGCAATCGGTGTGATGACAAGGTCACCATAGGAATCTATCACAGCCCAAGACACATCGGTGGTGATAGAGATGTTAGCTAGATCGGTGTCCTTGTCCCCCACTCCAAGTTCAATCTTTACGGATTCTCCAACTGCAGCGAGAATCTCAAGTGGAAGTAGATTCATAGTAGGCGAATCATCTACTGCGCTAACAATGACATCGAATTCAGATTCCCACAAGTTACCCCTTTGATCTGAAACACCGATCGATACCGTGGAAATGCCTGAAGCATCCTCCTGCTGCCGCAACACGATTTGTCCATCTGATACCGAAGCAACGAGAAGAGCTTCATCGTCAGATGAAACTTGTACCTGCAGTTCATCTTGTGGTGTTATATCGTCAGTGCATGTAGTTCGAAGCGGAATGACATCGCCTGATGCGTCCTCTTCCAGAAAGACCTCCGATGGCGTCTCACACTGAGGGTCATAGTCCCACTCGACAACGAAGCCACCAGTTATCACGGCATCTTCAACGCTGACAACCACAGTCTCTGCAGAACCGTTGGAAGACCATTGGAACCTTGCCCCAATTCCGAGTGATAAGTCGTCACCTGCTGCAGGTAGCACACCTCCTACAGAATAGGATAGTGTGAATGGCCCGGGAGTGATTGGAATAGTACCCAGCAAATTGGTGCCGATTGCAAAACTGATGTAAGAGAATGAACCAGCTAGGCCACCGACATCCCCCGCAATGTTACCGATTACAGTAAGTGTCGGATCGTTGAAGTCGACTCTAAGGCTCTCGATGCAGCCCGAAAACAACGCGATGTCAACCTTCAGATACTTGTAAGCCTGTACTAAGTCGCCTGATTGAATGGCGGTGGATTGCCAATTCTCACCATCGCTACTACTCTTGGCAAGAATCGAAGTCGATGCGCTGTTACCTTCAAGGTAAAGCCTGCCCCAAGATTGGTCATGAGGTAGCTCAATCGTCTCTGTCACCCACCCACCTGCCGTCGAACCATCGACAAGTTCCAAACCACAAGCAGTGGTGACGAGGGAGGTCTGGGTACCTGTAGTCAACTCAAACTGATGGAACGGTGCCATCTCCATGGTGCTGACATTTACTGCCTTAGCAGAATCCAATCCTGACCAAGAGGCTTGGTGCTTGACCTTGACTCCAACAGCATCCACTCTAACCTCTGTGTCATCGATTCCACCTACTGAAACATAGTCGATAGTAACCAAGAGGGCGGATATATCCTGCCAAGTCCACGCATTGTGACTATCCAGAGTAATTTCTAATGGGTTACCCTGCATGTTATCAATTGCAGATTGGGTGTGAGCGAATGAACGAACAAGAATAGGATTCGCACCCCATTCTACCATGATTCGTAACTCATCGTCCTGAAGTACATCCGGGACAGCAAATGCAACTAGGAGAGAGACATTGTGGAGTGTCGTACCGCTCAATGATGAGAAATCAAACGACTCTAACTCGATGACAGGCCCTGTGCTCCAAGTATAACCACCATCTGGGTGACCGAGTGAAAGGTTGCTCTCAGAAGGAGAATGCCCTGCCCATGAGGTGACCTCATCGATGTTTAATGGCCT
>CAXFCF010000172.1:0-3378 GCA_964000875.1 uncultured Candidatus Poseidoniales archaeon | reverse complement strand
GAGTTCAGGAAGATGATCTACAAGTGGAGACGCAAGTCTGTCAACGAACGAATTGCCTGAACTGTTTGGGGTCTGCATCATGGATTTCTGGAATAGCAAACCTGAAGATGCAGGTTCTGATCCTGATTGGATATCAAACCTGATTAAGGAACAGGTCGATATGTATGACACCGATTCTAAGCAGGAAACTATTGTGAATTCGATACTAGAGGGTCATAGGCTAGGTGTGGAAGACGCGAAATATCTGTACGATACTATGGCGCTTTCTAACTTAGCTACTCTTGCTAATACAGTGAAGAAAGCTAGGCATGGTGACAAGGTCTACTTCAACCGTAATCTGCATGTCAACCAAACCAATGTTTGTGTCCTCGCATGTAGGTTCTGTGCTTTCAGGAGGGGTCCAAGAGCTGATGATGCATATTCCCTAGGCATAGACGACTACCTTTCGAGGATAAGGCCATTTGAACGCGTTATTACAGAAGTGCACACAGTAGGAGGCTTACATCCCGATTGGAGGATAGATCATTACGAAAATCTGTTTAGAACTACCAAGGAAGAATTTCCTGAAATTTCCATCAAAGCATTGACTGCAGTGGAAATCAAACACTTAGCAGAAATTTCTGATCTTACGATTAAAGAAACACTAACTCGGCTAAAGAGTGCAGGTTTGGATTCATTGCCAGGAGGCGGTGCTGAAATCCTGGTTGATAGGGTGCGTGACATAATATGTCGTGGCAAGGAGTCGAGTCAAGAATATCTCGACATCCATAGATATGCTCACGAAATTGGCCTCCCCACTAATTCGACCATGCTTTTCGGTTCGGTCGAGACTATTGATGAACGTCTAATTCATTTGGACTCACTTAGACTACTTCAAGATGAGACTGCAGGATTCCAATGCTTCGTGCCTTATCCATTCCTACCTGACTCTACAAGGTTACCAGAAGCACAATTGGCATCTTCATCTGAGATTCTGAGAGTAATAGCAATCTCAAGGCTGATGCTGGATAACTTCCCTCACATTAAGGCATACAGGATGAATCTAGGTGACAAAGTCGCACAAATGGCTCTAACCTGTGGCGCTGATGATATTGATGGAACCGTGGGTCATGAGGAAATCATGCACTTAGCAGGATCTTCTACACCACTTGACGACGACATGGGAGGTATGGTGCGAATGATATCCCAACTTGGTATGTCTCCTGTCGAAAGGAACACCACATACACCAGATTTCAGAGAAGAGATAGAAAGAATCCTCCGCCTTCTTCTGGTAGCAGGTTGCCCATGGCGGCATGAGGAATTACAATGAGTTATCATTGGTCAAGGGTAGTCGCCCGTGTATCATTCGTGAATTGCGACCCGATATTCCATGGAATTGAGAAAAATTGGGAAATATTACCAGCACCACCATCATGGTGCACGGGACACTTACTCGACAAGGATTGTATTGTTGCACCCATACCTACGGCGGATTACGCCAAAAATATGGAAAGATTGCAATTGATTAGAGGCATTGGTATTGTTTCTGACGGAGCTGTTGGTTCCGTCTTGTTATTCTCTAACACTACTTTGGAGAAAGTCCAGAGTATTGCACTTCCATCTGATTCTAGTACATCCAAACTACTTCTCAGATATATTTTGGAAAACCAAGGTATGGTGAAAGAATATATCGAGATGGGCCCAGATCTAGACGAGATGTTGCAAGTCGCTGATGCTGCATTGCTGATTGGAGATAGAGCTATGGACGAAGCCAAGAGAAATCCGAACAAGGTCATAATTGACCTAGGCGAAGCGTGGAAGGAAATCACTGGGCTTCCAATGGTCTTCGGAGTGTTTGCTACTCATCGTGACGCGCCAACTGAAATCGTTGCCGAATTGACAAAGGATTTGAGGGGGAACTTGGAATCATTTCTAGAATCATCTGAAAGGAGAGTAGAAGTCATTAGCAAGACAGCATTAAGAAGTGGTTTCAGCGAAGAATTCATCCAACTATACTTCAATCAAGTTAGTAACAAGATGGATTCCATAGCAGAAGAGGGTTTGGTGTCTTTTCTCACTTCTGTATGCCAAGTAAGTGAGTCCCCACATTGGGCACCAGAATAACTACTTCTTGCGCCTCTTTACCTTACGACGCTTCTTCTTCTTCTTCTTCTTTGGTTCCGCATCATCTTCTGGAAGAGAAGGTGTGCCAGAAGTGATTTTGGACAATGCATCCAGATACTCTTCCTCGTCTTCTGTACTCTGCTCAACTTCTGATTCATCGGTTAGCTCATCCACAATCTTGAGGAGTTCAGCCTCTTCATCGTGGTATTCCTTGACATCTCCGTAAGGATCAGCACTATCCGGATCGTCTTGATCCCAGTATGCACCGTGCTCACCATAGTCCCATTCCTCTCCTTCTGGAGCGACACCAGTCTGAATCGAAGCACCAGGTACGCGGCGAACTCTTCTAGTTCTCCTTTGGTCAGGAGGAAGTCTGGAAGGTTGTTGCTTCTTCCTATCGAGTTTGGATGGTTTGACAGGCTGTGGCCTCCCTGTAGCAGATATTGGCTCGGGCTCAGTTGTAGCTTCTCTCGAACGCCTCTTCCTTGTCACGACTGGCTCATCATCATCGAACTCATCTTCAAGATCGAATTTGATGGAATTACGGGACCTCACCCATACCACCATACCTAGCAGAACGACTAGGAAGGCAGCCGTGATAATCAGAGAATTCGTTTTGAGGAATTCAACCATGATTTCAGTAGTAGTAGCTGCGGGCTCAGGAAGTGTGTCAACATGTATTGTCATTGAGCTCGCTAATATCGATAGTGGAAAGTCCTCGTAGACTATATCACTTTCAAAGATGACTTCGAGTTCTATTGGATGGCTGGGTAGCATTTCGGCAACTGTTCCATCGGGTGGTGGAGTTGAAGGGTCAAATGTAAGTTGAAACGGCCGCTCAACTTCGTTGGACAACTGAATTTCTACAAACCACCTAACCACGATTCTCGTGTTTGAATCGTATTGAGAAGTTCCTGACAGACCTTGTTTCGCATCGCAACGAACAGTATGCCCTACTACTGCTGTATCGTTGATTTTGACAGATTCCTTCCAGGTATCGGCGATTTGCCTCGCATCTGTTCCACTGCATAGCATATGTTCGATTCGAATAGCTTCCCCCGAATCAACCAGGCCATCCCCGAATGATGATTTCGCAGCCAAACGACGCAAAGGTTCGCTTTGTGATTTGTTAAACTGATAACTCTCGATGATGTTGATTTTGTCCCCATCTACATTAATCGAGATGTGGCGTGTCATACCCTGTTCGGGGTGTAGGCTGCATGAGTTGCCCTCTTCGCATGTGAATTCAAAATCATCACCTATTCCATCGCCAT